>JAITNP010000049.1 GCA_031290455.1 Treponema sp.
GAAGTCAGTATCGCCAAAAATTATCTTAACGAGGACGAAATAAAGCTACTCGGTCTTTTAGTCGAACAATATTTGGCCTTTGCGGAAACAATGGCGCAACAGCATACTCCGATGTATATGAATGATTGGATAGAACGCCTTGATGTAATATTGAAGCTCAACGGAAGGGAATTATTGAATCATGCCGGAAAAATAAGCCACGATATGGCTTTGGAAAAATCCGGCGATGAATTCAATAAATACCGCATTGGTCAAAAAGAGCAGGAAAAACAGATAAGCCTTAAAGAAATCGAAAATGATATAAAATCATTAATGCAAGAATAATGAGGAACGGCGATTTTACATTCTGGCAATAAAGAAATCCTTCCTGATATCATCAAAAAACAGGCGACTCTGGCAGTTTGGCCTCCAAAAGAAAGTGTGATATAGAGATTATCGGAAGGTTGCGGAAGAACGGGTGTTTGTGATAACATGGCGTAGATTGACGGGGCGGTGTATGGGTTGGGGGAAGGTGAGATTAAGGTGGCGGATGGGGAACGCGGCATCCATCAAACATTCAATTTCCCCGGCTCAAAAGCCCACTCGTCCTGTTCGCCACAGTATCCGCATTCACCCATACGGGGAGAATTGGTAACCGGCAGCATCCTTTCCTCGTGTTCATGTGTTTTCGCGCAAGCGGCACATAAAAACGGATTGTCCGCACCATACATGCATTGGGTGCAGAGAGACACTGCGGGTTTACCACAGGCGCAGGTAAATTCCGACGCCGCATTCCGGGCGATCAGACGCACCTCATTCTTCTGCTTGGGGCGCCGGGTTTTCCCGATAATGGAAATCGTCAATTCCGTGGTACTTCCCATATCATACATATAGCACAGTTTGTCCCCCGGGCTAAAATCACTTATCTTTTTTCCCATGTCAAATTCGTTGCCGTCAAAGCTTTTCAAGGAAAAAACGCTCATGTGACCGCAGCATTCAAGCCAGATTTGCCGCAAAAACCAATCAAGGTCTTCCAGAATAGCGTTGTCCGCTATATCCAGTAAAAGCCAGTAATTTTTATCCAGGCCTTCCACCCTGACCAGCACTTGATTACTCTGCCGCTGGCACCAGTGATATTGGGTAATTTTTATCCAGGCCTTCCACCCTGACCAGCACCGCGCCTTCACCTCCTTCCGTCTGAGTGTGCTCTTTGATGACGTGGTTCTTCATCTTGACCTTTCCCAGCTCGACACCGCAAACAAAACAATTCCCCACAGCGATTTCTTTTTCCGACATAGTAACCTTCCTTAATATGGATATGAATACTGAGTATTCACTTGGAGTATATCCTATTTTGCTTATTTATGCATCATGTGCGTAATCAGGGCTCCTGCATTTACTTTTGAAAGAGCACGGTAAACAAATAGTCCGGGTTCATGGCGGCAATGAATTGTCGTTTTGGGCCGGTGATTTTCTTCTTGCCGCTTCTGGGGCTTGGGGCGGCTCTCAGAAGCGAAAGCGTCAGCTTCCGCAAGGTGTTCAGATTTTCCGGCCCGTGGCCTTTCGTTCCCCGCGAGGCATCCTCCCGAAATATAACGTCCAGGCTCCAATGCAGTTTGTTTTCTATTGACCAATGCCCTCGGATACTCTCGTACATCTGCCGGGCGTCATTTGATGAACTACTGATATAATATCAATCTGTTTGGGTCGTCTCGCCCTTGAGCGTCCGGCAGCTCCGGCACTGGATAATCGTCGCCAGATCCTTCCAGTCTGCTTTCCCCTCAAGCCAGGTAAGGCCGCTTACCGTCCTGACTTCCCGTTTTTCTATCCTGCCATGTCCCCGCTCCTCCCCGGTTTCCCATATGTCATCGGGAAGTTCCCGTATCTGCCCCCCTTCCATGCCCTCAAAATAGTCTTTGACGTCATGATGCAGCGCCGGCTGGTTCTCCTTTACCGCCAATACATAATCCGCTCCTTTCTTTCGGATGCCCGCCGCTATTTCTTTCTGACACCCCATCGCGTCTATGCTCACCGTCGCTCCACGAATATCCAGCAGCTTCGGTATCGCCGTTATTTCATTGCTTTTCTCCGCCGCCGCCAGTTGCCCCAGCACAATTTCCTTCTCCCCAGCCCACGCGCTTACCATGTGTACCGCAGACTTTTCCACGCTCCCGCTTCCCCGTATCGTTTTTCCATCTATATTGACGGCGCTCCCTGCTCCGCCCCTCACTTCCGCCAGCCATTCATACACGCACCGGGACAACTCTCCGCTGTTCACCCGTGTAAATACCCGAAAAAACGTGCTCTCATCGGGTATCCCGTGGGGTAATTCCAGAAATTCCCTCAGTTCCTGCTCCCGCGACAGGCCGAACTCCTCCATGTCCTCAAAATCTTCCCCGCCGCACAGCAGGGTCTTGGACTATGCCCCAACTGGTAGACAGAAAGATAAGCGAGTAAAATAAGAGATAAGGAGAAAGAAGATGGGACAGAAGAACAAAGGACGGCGTGTATACACGCAGGAATTCAAAACGGAGGCGGTAAGGCTGGCAGAAAAGCATGAAAAGCCGGTAAGCCAAGTTGCTTTGGATTTAGGTCTCAACGAGAACATGTTGAG
>JAITNP010000108.1 GCA_031290455.1 Treponema sp.
TCCAGGAAGCGCTGCCTGAGCCGGTTAAACCAGGTCCGGGCCTCGGCCTTATCGGTAAAGGAAAACTTCGATCCCAGAATTCTGAGAATCATGACAAAAATATGCTCCTGCCGCTCAGGACTTACCGATGCATCAACCGGATCAAAGGTATTCTGCTGGAAATACACCGAATCCAGAAAATCCCCTTTAAGGTAGACCACATAGTCATCAAGGCTCGTCCCTTCCTCACCAACGACCTTCATCATCTGTTCTATCTCACTGCCCCGGGATGTGAAGCGGTAGGCATAATCCACCTTCTCAAGGGCTATGATACCCCGGTACTTAGACCAGGAATCCAGCGGATGGATGGCCGGGTACTTACGGGCATCCGACCGCTCCCGTGAAAGGCCATGGAAGGCGCCGACCACCTTGAGGGTCGCCTGGGTTACCGGCTCCTCGAAGTTACCACCCGCAGGACTTACGGTACCGCCTATGGTTACCGAGCCAATCGAACCGTCCTTGAGCCTGACAATACCCGCCCGTTCATAGAAACTCGCAATCGTGGATTCCAAATACGCCGGAAACGCCTCTTCACCAGGGATTTCCTCAAGACGGCCCGACATTTCCCGCATGGCCTGTGCCCAGCGGCTCGTAGAATCCGCGAGGAGCAATACGTTAAGTCCCATCTGCCGGTAGTATTCGGCCAGAGTAACCGCCGTATATACCGACGCCTCCCGTGCGGCAACAGGCATGGACGAGGTATTACAGATGATAACCGTCCGCTCCATGAGGGATCGCCCGGTTTTGGGGTCCGTAAGCTCGGGGAACTCCTTGAGGGTCTCCACCACCTCACCGGCCCGCTCCCCACAGGCGGCAAGAACTACGATGTCCACATCGGCATGGCGGCTCGTGGTCTGCTGCAACACAGTCTTTCCCGCGCCAAAAGGACCAGGAATACAGTAGGTCCCCCCCCGGGCCACGGGGAAGAAGGTATCAATAAGACGAACCCGGGTAACCATGGATTCATTCGGCTTAAGCCGTTCTTCATAGCACGCAATAGGCCGCTTCACCGGCCAGCGGAAAGACATGGACACCGGAATAAGATTTCCCTTCTCGTCCTTGAGTTCCGCGATGGTCTCCCGTATCGTATAAGAACCGGCTGCTTTTATTGAAGCAACCGTATAGGTCCCGTATAAGTTAAACGGAACCATGATACGGTGGACAAAGGACCCCTCAGGAACCGTTCCCAAGGTATCCGCCCGTTCCACCTTATCCCCCACCGCGGCCACAGGGGTAAAATCCCAGGCCCTGTCCAGGGGAAGCGGATCGAGGTACACCCCCCGTTCCAGGAAATAACCCGTGGATTCGGCAAGCTTAGGCAACGGATTCTGGAGGCCATCAAAGACCTGACCCAAAAGGCCCGGCCCAACTTCTACCGCCAGCATGTCCCCGGTATACTCCACCGTATCCCCAATGGCGATCCCCTTGGTAATCTCAAAAACCTGAAGCTGGGATAGGTCGCCCCGAATACGGATCACTTCGCTTTTGAGCCGCTTGTCGGCAACTTTAACATAGCCAACTTCGTTCATGGAAACGGCGCCGTCAAAACGGACACTTACCATATTGCCGTTAACCGCGACCACTGTTCCTTTCGTTCCGATCATTTCGGTTCTCCCGATTCAATACTGATTGGGGCGTTCCCCCCATCTCGTTCGATGATGGCGGCATACAGTCCCTTGTATTCCGCAAAACCTTCTTCAAGTCTAAATAAAGACCGCCGTTCCATGAGGAGCAGCTTGAGAAGATAGGCATAGATAGTATTGGCGCTAAAATAAACGATACCCTGCAAGGATTCAATAGCATTCCACCGCGACTGGTCAAGAAGAAATTCTGCTTCCAGAGGAGAATCCACCATAACCGCCGCCTTTGCCACTACCATCGCTTCCTGGGGTGCTTCCGGCGGATCCACCGGTGCGCCCCCATCCCATTTAAGCCGTTGCCCACGGTACCGGGCAAGATTAAGCCGCAAGGCTCGCTCCCAATCACGCCACCCATCAATAAAAGACGAAGTAGTGGAAACCGGCGCCTCCATATACGAAACGACCGTTTCATCCCCCAGGACGCCACCACTCCCCGCCGGTTCCGGATCCAGGGTACAAAAATCCAACAGCGCCGCATCGGAACCCGAAAGCATCTCCCGGCAACGGCTTTTAAAGGCCTCCGAGGACATCGGCGCCGGTTGTCCGTAGACGAGATAGGGAAGCTGGGCCACCAGATAATAGTAGGAACCCACTGCCTTATATTCCTTTTACCGCGTCTTTAAGGATCCCCGCCAAACGGGGATTAAGATACGCCGAAAGCAACTCCGCCACGGATTCGGCGGAAAAATCATAGTAAGCGGATCCGTCTTTGTTGGCGATACGGAAACCGGCGCCCAGATTGCGGTCCGATTTCAGTTCAACCCCGCCCGTTAATTCAGCGGCAAGCTTACCATCAAAATAGAATTGGAGCTTTTTAAGGTCCGCCTCACCCAGGATAACATCCAGGGCATCACCGCCTCTGGCAGCCCAAGCTTGTAGCAGCTGAGGAAGCGTTGTTTTAAGGGCATCCTCGTCGTATGAAGCGGCAACCTCCCGGCTTACAACTTTATCCAGAAGGGTTTCAATCTCGGCCTTAAAGGCCAAAACCAGGTTCCGGGAAGCCTGCTCAAGGGCCGCGACACCAGCCTTGACCGTTCGTCCAGCGTCGGTATTCCCCTTGGCGACAATAGCATCCGCCTCCCGCTGCGCGGCTTCAACAATACGCTTGGCATCACCTTCGGCCTGCGATTTTAGCCGCGACGCTTCCCCCGAGGCGGACTCAATCCCATCCTTTTTTATTTTCTCAATAAGTTCCTGAAGTTGGATGTCCATAATCTCCTCTTTAACACCACAATAGATTGACCCTTCCGGTTATGCTCTGCTCAGGTACAGCCTGCTCTACATCAACCAAATATCAATTCTAGGTTTCTTATAGTGTATTCCGTCTATTTTATTTTTTCAAGTCATTTTTGCAATTTTATTGCATTTTTATCAAATTTTTACCAATCAAAGGCAAAAAGGGCTTTTTCATGATAATCCCTTCCCGGATCATACAGGGCGGAGGGAAATGCAGGCCGGTTGGGTGCGTCTGGGAAGTGCTGGGTTTCAAGACAGAACCCGCCATGCTTATGGTATACCGAGCCTCCTTTCCCCGGGATGCCGTCTAAAAAGTTGCCGGTATAAAACTGGACCCCCGGCTGGGTGGTAAATACCCGCAGGGTCCTGCCGGAACGCCCTTCGTATACTTCGGCGCAGGGCCGTAGCTGCCCCGCCTCGCCATCAACCACAAAACAATGATCGTACCCTCCCCCGGTAGCCTCAATATCCTGTTTGATAGGTTTGCGGGTCCTGAAATCAAAGGGGCTGTGCTGAACCGGGAGGAGTTCCCCGGTGGGGACCAGGTCCGTATCAACCCCCACATAGGAAGATGCGTAGATGACCACTTCATGGGCGAGTATATCCCCCCGGCCTTCTCCGGCAAGGTTGTAATAGGCATGATTCGTGAGGTTCACCGGACAGGGAGCATCGACCTTGGCTGCATAATCGGCAATCACCTCGTTGGATTTGGTAAGCCCATAACTCACCGCGGCCTTGAGATTCCCCGGAAACCCCTCGTCCCCCCCGGGGCTTTCCAGTTCAAAGCGGACAAAGACCCCGTCCCGTTCTTCGTAGGCATCTGCCTTCCAGAGGAGCTTGTCAAAGCCCCGCTGTCCCCCATGAAGGGTATGCTCCCCATCGTTTTTATAGAGGGTATAACACTTACCCCGCAGTGAAAATTGCGCTCCCTTGATACGGTTCCCGTACCGTCCGACCGTAACCCCGATATAGGACTTGTTATGGGTATAGGCTTCCAGGGTGGAGTATCCCAAGAGCACATCTTCTTTTCCTTGCTTCCGGGAAGGCACATACAGGGAGGTCAACGTTGCCCCCAAAGATGAGATGGACAGGGATAAATCCCCGACCTTAAGCGTATAAAGGTATACTTTTTTGCCCGACGACAGCAGGCCGAAGGTTTTCTTGCTGATTTTCACGATAAGCCTCACACTACAATCGGAATATGAGTCGATTCCATTATATGGAAAAGACCGTGCCTTCAGTATACCTGGGAGGGGAGCTGGTGTCTATATCAGGAGCAGCTACTGAATGGCCTGAGCATTGAGGCGTTTGAAAATGGTTTCTATGTGCTGCTCAAAATCAAGAGAAAGAATAGAGCGGATATTCTTTTTAAGCTCTTCCCCTTAAAGAAGCTTTGAACCAGAGAAAGTATTGCCAGAGCCACCGGCTTCATCGTCTGTAGATTCTGGGACCTATTTTTCCGCATCATCGTATTGTATCGTCCTTAAAGGTATAATCAAGGCGCCGATGCTATTCTCCACCTACCAATGCTTCCGTACCGATTGGGAAAAGCTCTCAAGGTCGGTAATGCTGGCAATAAAAAAAGTCATCGAATTACGCTAATTTTCACGAATTAATGCTGATTATTTTCAGAATGAGGGGTAAAAATCGTAAAGATTCGCGTCAATTCGTATAATCCGATGATTTTTAAATTCTTCTGTGTTTATCCTGCCTGATACCCCCTTGCACAACAGGGGTTTTGGTAATAGTATACCGTTATGACAGTCGATGAAATTATTGAAAACCTCACCTGGTTTACCACAGTATATCCCCGGGAGGCCCTGGAAGAAGCCCGGCGTTGTAGCGCGGAAATTACCCCGAGGCTTTTGGACGCCCTTGATTATGCTTACGATAATCTTGAGCAGTGGGCGAACGAAGCAGCCCCTCCTTGTTACGAGCTTCACGTGTATGCGGCGTATTTACTGGCGGAATTCAAGGAAAAGCGCGCATTCCCCAAGCTCTGCGCGCTCTTGCAATTTGATGAGGAAGGCGTCGATTTTCTCTGGGGAGATACTTTAACAGACCGCTATTCTGTGTTGCTCCGGGATACCTTTAACGGGGATTTGCAGTCCTTATGCAAAGTAATTGAAAACAATAGGTATAACAAATGGGGAAGCGGTGCGGCGCTGTGTGCTTACGGGCTGCTTGTGCGGGATAAAACGATCCCCCGTGAAGATTTTATTACCTATCTTAGATATCTTATATCTGATGTGTATACCAATATCAAAGAAGAAGATGATTGCTTCATGTTTACCCAGATTTCCAGCGAGGTAATAAGTTGCCATCTTTTTGAGATGATAGAAGATGTCCGGCTCTTATACGATAAAGATAGTATTGATACTTCTGTACATGGCAATTATGATAGCTTTCTCAATTATATGTTTGAATACAATACCCGTATTTCTTCACATGATGCTCCTATTACTAATACCATAGAAGAGACAGAATGGTGGGCCTGTTTTAACGAAGACAAACCAGAGAAAAAAATTGACTATGATGCGTTATTGAGCGGGATAGAAAAAATGCCCTATAAAGGCCAACCGGAACAAAAGAAATCGGCTCCGGGGGGCAAAAAACAAAAAACAAGCAGAAATGACCCCTGCCCCTGCGGAAGCGGTAAAAAATACAAGCACTGCTGTCTTGGGAAAGGCGTTGAACCTAAAAAGCGTTCCTCTGTCGAAGATATATACGATTTAATGACCGGTTATCCCGATTTGAACGCAGCGGCGGCAGAAGGCAAACCGGCGTTTAAGGATTTTTATAACGATAAGGCCATTGAAATTGATATTCCGGTTTATAAAGCCCTGCATCACCGTTCGATACCCCTATTCATAGCCCGGGATAAACACTCGGAAGACATCGAAAGAATTGATCTGTTGCTCGAAGCGTTTACCAAATTCTACGCGCTTTGTAAACAAGACAACATTAAAACCCTGGAAGAATTCGATGCAAAGTATATGGTACATTATCGCGCACAGGAATGGCTTCTGAAATTGCAAGACTTACTTGCAACCTATTCAGCGGATATACCCACCGAAAAGGCCGCCTATAAGCGATTGATCCGCCAGGCAATTCGCGGGTGATTTTATGCCATACACCACTCGCGTGTATCCCTAAACAGTCAATCTGCTATTTCCCGTGATTACATGGATTTCATTAATCCTTGGAATGCTTCAGCGTATGACTTGATTGTGTCACGCTTTAAAAAATACTGCTCCATTATTTTTTTCACCTGATCTTTTTCTGCCTCGTTCGACATAAGGCGAATGAGGGCTTCAAAGGCATTTATTTCACCGTCTATCGCATAATCAAAAGGATTACCGAGACAATTGCTTATCAGGTAAGAAAATATTTCAGCGCGCAGCGCTTCTTCTATAACTTTCCCTGAAATGATCTTTAAAAACTCAATAGCCCTTTCCAGTATATCACTTTCGTCTACGCAATCATCCGTAGTTGAATTCTCGTTTCAACCATAGCTTCTGCGACAGCGGACGCCATATAGAAAGCCTGTCTATAATCATTGAATTCGCAGGCGCTTGCACATTTTTCAAGCAATTTTTCCGCAGCATTCTCAATGCCGCCCAATCGGCTTGACGGGATTCCATTGCGGCCACTTGCCTTCTCAATTCTCTCAAGGAATTGAGCCAAATAAAAATCCTTATCAGGAATACCTGTTTGATTTCTGTCTATATCATATTTCTTTTTCATACTATTTTCCTCCTCAAAAAACTACTTCCATTGCATCAATCCATTCTTCCATCTATATTTAACATCAATTTGTGATTTGTGCAAGTCCTTATGCAATATAAATTGCAACATTCGACGCAAATTTTTCTCTTCAAAGTTTCTGCCATATTTTTTCAGTTAAATGGTGCGCCTCATAACGATTTACCTGCCATAATCAGCCCGCTGGAAAATCCTGATGGATTTTGCCATCTATCAATTTTCCATTTTTATGCTTATTTCTTTTCACGCCATCGCTACCCCATGTGCCCCATTGCTTAGAAAAAAGTACACCCTTGTTCCACTGGTTGCTTTTCTATCGATAATACCCATTCCTTTTTCATGGGACGGGCATTACAACCGCTTTCTCCACCAACAATTACCCAATCAATATGGTTAAGATCAAACGATCAAAATCTTCAAGCAATGGCTCACAGGAAAGAAAATGAACCGGCGCTTCTATTCCCCGTAAAACACCAATACGATTCTTGACGGATTTTGATTCCACGGTAACACCAAGCCAAACATTGGAAGGAACGTCACGCCTTTCAAAATATTTCGCCATACATTCAACCCGCTTGGTGAGTAATTGATACTGGTGTTGTGGCGTTAATAAAATAGTTTTTATTATTGTATCAACAAAAGAAAAAGATACATCCTTGTGAAATATATCACTCATTGAACATACAAATATAGTATGTGATTTTTTTCAGTGTATTGGCTGGTCTAAAACATCCTCATGCAGTGTTAGAGAAAAACCATTCTTATATTTTTTCTATTTCATTACGCACAATCGACGTGCCATAATTTCAGCATAACAATTCATACAACCTGCAGATATTTTAGTACACCCGGTAATAGGATTCTATATTCCTGATCCGTGCAAAGCTGATTTAATTTTACAAGGTCATGGATGTGGGGAGGGTCTATGTTTTTTTGAAATCAAGTAGGCTTTGAGAGATTTTTCAGCGCATTGCTGAGTGTGATAGCAGGATATTTCAGTTTCCTTTGGATTGACATCATAAAACATCTGGTCAGCGGTATTAAGATCGCTTTTGGCATAGCGGCGCCATTCCTGTGCCAAATCAAGTGCGGTCATAGAGGGCTACTCCTTTTTGGGCAATGGTTCGCTCAATGGTAGGTAATTTACTTCTTACCTCAAAGCGGCTTTTGTAATTTGCAAGGACATCTACGGCTTTATAATTCGGGTTTTGCGCCAGTTCACCGTAAATATTCTGTAATACCAATATGGGTTTTTCGGTGTCATCTTTTAGGACAACAAAAACATCATAGTCGCTACCGTCTCTGGGTATTCCATAGGCATAGGAACCAAAGAGGATTATTTTTTCACAATCTTCACCGACCGTTTTTAAGATACTGTCTTTAATGGCGATAATATCATTATTTATCACCTTCTTCCCCCTTCGCTTCTTTGTTTAACTGCTCTC
>JAITNP010000227.1 GCA_031290455.1 Treponema sp.
AATAGCTCGCTTCCGGAACAGCAGACCTTTTTTCTGAACTCGCAAGGGCTTTTTATTACCAATCCCGACAGCGCCTTAGTGCTGAAAAACGACTTTTTTGCCGACACGGGACTGGAACGCTACCGTAGCAGCGTGCTTTCCACCCCGTCGTTCTCCACTATGGATGGCAAGACGTTTCTTTATTCGGTGGTCATACCGGAAGTCGACTGGATTCTGGTGTCAATCATTCCGACATCGGTGGTATTTGCCGAAGTGAACCGCCTGTTGCTCATTATTCTTGGAGTCAGCATTGGAGTACTGCTGTTGTCCACACTGGCTACCTTTTTTGTTACGAGAAAAATGGCGCAGCCTTTTACCGCGCTGGAACAAAGTGCCGCTGTCCTGGCGGAAGGTGATTTTTCCCAAACCTCGCCGGATTATGTTCTCAAGGAATCGTCCCGACTGTCCTTTGGCTTTAACACTATCAATAAAAACGTCTCTTCCCTGATTAAAACGATTGAGGGAAAAGCCACGCTCATCAAACAGGTAGGAACCGAGCTTGCAGAACGGATGAAAGCGTCCGCAACTGAGCTTGCCGGCATCCGCACCACCATCCGGGGAATAAAAGAAAAATCCAGTGATCAGGCCGCAAGCGTTGCGGAAAGTAACGCGGCAATCAGTCAGATCGTCGGGAACATCGAAGACCTGAATGGCTATATCGAAAAACAGTCGGCAAGCATTTCCCGTTCTTCCGCAGCTATCGAGGAAATGACAGCGAATGTTAGCTCGATAACACAGACCTTGTTGCAGAACGGGGAAAACGTCAAAAGGCTTCAGGGTGCAGCCGAGAAGGGACACACTGCGTTGCAACAGATGACTTCCGACATTCAGGAGGTGGCTAAGGAGTCCGACCACCTTTTTGAAATCAATCAGGTGATCGAAAACATTGCAAGCCAGACTAATCTCTTGTCGATGAACGCCGCTATTGAAGCCGCCCACGCAGGGGAGGTGGGCAAAGGCTTCGCCGTGGTCGCGAGTGAAATACGCAAACTGGCGGAATCTTCAAGCAAGCAGGCAAAAACGGTATCAGATGTCCTCAAGAAGATAAAGCAGTCGCTTGACGGCATTGGACGCAGTTCCGAGGCTATGATCTCCCATTTTGATGATATTGATAAAGAGGTGAAGACCGTATCGGATCAGGAAGCCGGCATCAGGAGCGCGATGGAAGAAGAGGACGCCGGAAACAAAGAGATACTGGAAACCATCGGTGCGTTAATTGACATAACCGGGCACGTTAAGCGAAGTTCGGAGGAGATGCTTTCTGGGAGTCGGCGGATCATAGCCCAGGAGGAACAGCTTGGCAGTATAACGACGGACTTGACAGGCAACATCAACGAGATAGCGTCAAGTATAGAACATATAAGCAACGCGGTGCTGCGTGCCGAAGAAATAAGCGATGAGAACAGGCAAAGTATTGATGTGCTGATCAGGGAAATATCCCGCTTCAGGATCAGAGATACCTGGCTTCCCGGCGGGCGGAAGAATCAGCTTGTCATGGCTGAAAGTTGGGGCATGGTGTTAAAGACAAGGGTGGTGGAGTGGAGTGTTCCCGCCGCTGAAGTTACGGGACTGGCGAGGCTGACCGCTGCCGCCAATACCGCGTTGACGGAGGCGCAGACTAGTAAGCGGACTCAGGCTGTTACGGTGAAATGCAAGATGGCGTTTGAGGCGCTGACTGAAAAGATGCGTTCTATAAAAAACCAGTATTTTTTAAGTCCGCCGCTTATGGACATTGACTTTGCCACCCTTGACCTGAAATCCAAGGACATGAACCATTCGCCGGTTTCATCGCCCACTTCCCGGGCAGAGGCGGACGTTTCCCGCTCCGGCGTTCACCAGCTTGAGCTGCACCTGCGTCCTGCTTCCGGTTCCCCGCCTGACTCCCGCCGGAGCGATTACGGTTATCGGATTTACTACGGCGTTTTACCGCCGAGGGGTGCCCCGGTGGATGCGGAGGCAAAGCGGGAACTGATACAAGTGCCGACAACGGGCAATGACCTTCCGTTCTCCAAATTTACCCACCGGCAGAAGGAAGTGTTTGACTTTATGCAGGAGGACAGCGGAAAGACGGCGTATTTTTGTGTCCGTTACGAAAACGCCAAAGGCGAATCGGGGCCGTGGGGGTCGATCTTTTCTTCCGTTATTCCGTAACAGCAACGATAGGATAAATTTTCGATGGTGATCCACAAAGTATGAAATGGTTTAAATGGAACCATAATTGATATAGAAAAATACCATCTCAAAGACTTTCCAATGGTAAAGAGTTTTTTAGAAAAACAACCGGTCCTTCTTACCGCACGCCGAATTCGATGCCGTAAGCGGCTTCCCTTCAATCCCCTCGGTATACGCTTTCCCGGGGATATGAGTATCTTCAGCAAACGCGGTCAGGAAACTATCCCAGCCGTTTTAGCTGCTTTTTAAGCTTTTGAGCGGTTTTCAGGTCTTGTTTTCCCCACACAAAGGCGACCATCTCCCCCGGCGCCCGATGATACGCGTCGATCAACCATAGTTTGTTCTTTTTTTGCCCACATACGTCCAAAACTCGTCAATTTCCAGGCGGTCATCGTGAGTACGTTTCGGTTTTATCTGATATTTCGTCGATCTGAGTATTTTTAAGACCTTCATGCTACTGATAGTGTGGCAAGGAAAGCCGCTCTCAGTTCGAGAGCTTAAAACATAAAAAAGAAGGCGTCAGAACCCCTCCCGCCTGCCCTTCGGAGGGGACATTACTATTGCGTGTTGACAATATCCTGGGGAAGTACTTGACATTTTAGGTTAATCTGAATATATTTATATTTAATTGAGAATTGTCTCCTTCGTCTAGTGGTTAGGACATCGGGTTTTCATCCCGACAACAGGGGTTCGACTCCCCTAGGAGATGAACGGATTATGCCACGACTACAAGGAAAAGGCGGATTTCTGCTAAACATTGTTTATCTGCGGTAATCCGTGGATCAAACATTTCCATACATGATATTGTCTGCTGTTCTTGCTGGTATGCTGAAAGCGGAGATGTTAAGATACACATATACAGGAGTATCGCCATGCGTTTAAATAATAAGGCATTGCAGGATAAAGCGCCATGGGAAAAGGCCGGAATTGAGCTTCCTCAGTTTGACCGGGAGGCTATGCTGACCGCTACCAGGACAGACCCTGAGTGGGTACATTTTGGGGCCGGTAATATATTCCGGGCCTTTCCCGCCGCGGTCCAGCAAAGTCTATTGGACCGGGGCATCGAAAAAACCGGTATCATCGTGGTGGTCGGGCATGGAGGGGACATCGTTGACCGGGTATTCCTCCCCCATGACCATTTAACCATGGCCGTAACCCTGAAGTCCGACGGCAGCATACAAAAAAAAGTCATTGCCAGCGTGGCCGATTCCCTCAGAATGGACAAGCCCGTGGATATGGAGAAACTCAGAGCCGTTTTTCGTGCTCCCTCGCTGCGAATGATCAGTTTGACCATTACTGAAAAAGGATATAGCTTAACCGGCGGGAACGGGGAGTTCCTGCCGGAGGTGGTTGAGGATTTCGATATGGGGCCTGTGGGTAAGGACCAAGCTATCCCGCACCACTATATCGGAAAGATCGCCAGCCTGTGTTATGAACGGTATCTGGCGGGTAAACTGCCCCTGGCCCTGGTGAGCATGGATAATTGTTCCCATAATGGGGATAAACTCTTGAGCGCGGTGGAGACCTTTGCCTGCCAGTGGGCTGAAAAAGGACTGGTGGAACCAGACTTCTGTGACTATATCCGGGATCATGGGACCGTTGCCTTCCCCTTAACCATGATCGACAAGATCACCCCCCGACCCGACGAAGGGGTCAAGGCCATGCTTGAGGCGGTGGGCTTCACCGATACCCAGATGCACATTACCGGGAATCATTCCTATATCGCCCCCTTTGTGAACGCCGAAGAAGCCCAGTACCTGGTGATTGAAGACACCTTCCCTGCCGGACGTCCTGCCCTGGAAAAAGCCGGGGTGTTGTTTACCGATAGGGAAACCGTGGATAAAGTAGAGAAGATGAAGGTCTGTACCTGTCTTAACCCCCTGCACACGGCCCTGGCGATTTTCGGCTGCCTTTTGGGGTATACCAAGATCTGTGACGAAATGAAGGATCCCGACCTGGTAAAACTGGTGGAAACCATTGGGTATACCGAGGGGCTGCCGGTGGTGGTTGACCCCGGCATCCTCGCTCCCCAAAAATTTATCGACGAGGTACTTCGGGTACGCTTTCCCAATCCCTTCATGCCGGACACCCCCCAGCGCATTGCCTCCGACACCTCCCAGAAAATCCCCATCCGCTTTGGGGAAACCATCAAGGCCTACCTCGCCAGTGATACCCTGGATGTGCATAACCTCAAGCGCATCCCCCTGGTGCTTGCCGCCTGGATCCGGTATCTTTTGGGGGTAGATGACGAGGGCAAAGCCTTTACCGTAAGCCCCGACCCCCTGTACCCTGGGTTAGCCCGGTCATTAGGGGGGGTGCGCTTAGGAGATACCGGACCGTTCCATAGGGTTTTGGAACCCATTTTATCGGACAAGCGGATCTTTGGGGTCAACCTCTATGAGGCGGGGCTTGGAGAACGGGTAGAACAATACTTTGGGGAACTCATGACCGGACCGGGGGCGGTACGGGGTACTCTGCGGAAGTATCTTTCCTAGTTGAGCATCGTTATTTATCATGGTATATGCTATATTTTACTATATTAGTAGTATTAATGGCAGTATAAGATAAGGAGTACTTCCATGAGATTAATCTTCCTCGGCTCTCCGGGAGCGGGAAAGGGAACACTGGCTGCTAAGGCCGTGGCTATCCTTAAACTACCGCACATCAGCACGGGAGCTATTTTCCGGGCCGCCATTGCGGCGGGAAATCCCCTGGGCCTCAGGGTAAAAGTAGTCATTGATGAGGGGCAACTGGTGGATGATGAAACCACCGTTGCACTGGTCAGGGCGCGCCTTGCCCAGCCGGATGCCCAAAAAGGCTATATCCTGGACGGGTTCCCCCGGACCATACCCCAGGCAGAAGCGCTGGAGGACTTTTCCGCAGTGGATAAGGTCGTCAACTTTGACATCCCCGATTCCACGGTGCTGGAACGGCTTTCGGGTCGCCAGATATGCCGGAAATGCGGGATCAATTATCACGTGATTTTCAACAAGCCGAAAAAAGAGGGCATCTGTGATACCTGCGGCGGTGCGATCTATATCCGGAATGACGACCGGGAAGCGGCGATTATAGAACGCCTTGAGGTCTACCGGGAACAGACCGCCCCGCTCATCGAATTTTACCGTAAGAAGGGACTGCTGGTGGATGTTGATGCCCAACCCTCAGTGGACGAGGTCGTGGAAAACTTTAAAAAAGCCGTGGGAATATGCTCAGGAATGATTGACAGAATAAAATAATGCATATATACTTATGATAACTTATCAAAATACATCGGCGTAGATGCCGTTGATATGCCAATCATGAAGATTGGGTATAAAAGCCATGAAGGCTGATGCTTGTACAACACAGGCAGGGGCCTTTATGGCTTTTTTTATAGTTGCTTAATTTTATGGAGGATACTATGCACATGGCAGATGCGTTGCTTTCACCGGCGGTAGGGGGCGTGATGACTGCGGTCAGCGCCGTTGCGATTGGGTATGCGGTAAAAAAAATTGCCGGGGATAAGCTGGATGAAAAGAAAATTCCCATGATGGGGGTCATGGGGGCCTTTGTATTCGCAGGCCAGATGATCAACTTTACCATCCCCGGTACCGGTTCAAGCGGTCATATTGGCGGGGGGATACTCCTTGCCGCCCTCCTGGGTCCCTTTCCGGCGTTGCTGACCCTGGCTTCGGTCCTGCTGATCCAGTGCCTGTTCTTTGCCGACGGCGGGCTTTTGGCCTATGGGTGTAATGTGTTCAACATGGGGATTACCGCCTGCTTCCTTGCCTATCATCTTATCTTTAAGCCTCTGGTCAAAAAGGGAATAAATGAAAAGACCCTTACCATTGCTTCAATAGCGGCGGTGCTTATCGGGTTACAGGTTGGGGCCTTTTCCGTGGTTCTGGAGACCCTCCTTTCCGGGGTTACTGAATTACCCTTTGGCGCCTTCATCCTCTTGATGCAGCCCATCCACTTAGCCATCGGCTTGGTCGAAGGAATCGTTACCGCTGCGGTCCTCTGCTATGTGCACCGGGTCCGGCCTGAATTGCTGGATAGTACCGTGGAAGGAGCGAAAATTCCGACCGCGGTTCCCATGAAAACCATCCTGATTAGTTTTCTGGTACTCACCGTCATCGTTGGCGGGGTATTATCCATCTTTGCCTCCGCATACCCTGACGGGCTTGAGTGGTCCATGGAAGGGGTCGCCGGTACAACAGAACTTGAACGGGAAGGTCCGGTGTATGACGCGGTGAATTCCGTGGTAGAGACCACCGCCTTCATGCCCGATTATGGCTTTGCCCATGATGCGGAAGGTTCCGCCCTGGGGACCGCCGCCGCGGGAATCATCGGCAGTATTATCACGGTCCTGCTGGCGGGAGGGATTGGGTTCATCATCCATAGGGTACGTACCTACCGGGTCCGCGAGAGAAACGCCGCCGCATGAGTCTCGGGAGCGCGCTTGCGGATATTGATCACCTGGAAACCTTGGCCCTGGGAACCTCGCCGGTTCACCGGCTCCACCCCCGGGCCAAGCTCCTCACGACCATCGCCTATATCGTAACGGTTATATCCTTCCCTTCCCAAAAGGTGAGCGGCCTGGCGCCCTTCTTCTTTTATCCCGCTATCCTGATGTCCCTCTCCGGCACGCCTTACAAGCCGCTTCTGACCCGGCTCCTGGCGGCCCTGCCTTTTTCATTGATGGGGGGCATCAGTAACCTCGTGTTTATTCGGGGGACCGCCTTCTCTGTGGGTTCCCTTACCGTAACCTTGGGCATGGTGTCCTGTGTCTCGATCCTGTTGAAAACCCTGCTCACGGTATTTGCAGTGCTGCTCCTGATTGCGACCACCTCGTTTATCGAAATCAGCCGGCAGTTAACCGCCCTGGGAATGCCGAAAATCCTGAGTCTCCAACTGGTCATGACCTACCGGTATCTATCGGTGCTCGCCGGGGAGGCCGATTCCATGTTCACTGCCTATATCCTGCGCTCCGGCGGGCAAAAGGGCATACGCATGAAGGACATGGGCAGCTTCCTGGGACAGCTTATGCTCCGCAGTTTTGACCGGGCCGAGCGGGTGTATCAGGCGATGAAGTGCCGGGGCTTTGAGGGGATGTACCGGGGAACGGTGAAGGCCGGCTTCCGCCCTGCTGATTATGGGTATACCCTTGCCCTTATGGGGATGATGCTTTTTTTACGGTTTTTCAACCTGAGTGTGTTCGCGGGGGGATTACTACAAGCACCTTGAGCTTAATCCATAAACATACTACACTGCTTTCATATTTAAGTGAGGATGGAATACTATGAATCTGGCGCTGGAAAATCTTAAAATCCGCGGTTTTTTCCAACAGTGCAGCGACAGCGAGGGCCTTTCTCGTCTTATGGATGAGGGGCCGCTTACCTTTTACGTGGGCTGCGACCCCACCGGGTCAAGCCTCCACATCGGTCACATGGTCCCCTTTTTTGCGTACCGTCATTTGGTCGCCGCCGGGCATAAGGGGATCGCCCTCATCGGCGGGGGGACCGCCCGGATTGGGGACCCTTCGGGGAAGACCGAGATGCGCCGGATGCTGAGTTATGAGCAGCTTGATGCCAATGCCGCGTCCATTGTTGCCCAGCTTGATCGCTTCATCGGGTTTAATGATGATACGGCTCAATGGGCCAACAACAAGGACTGGCTGGCGGACCTCAATTACATAGACTTTCTCCGGGAGATCGGGAGCCATTTTTCGGTCAACCGGATGCTCAGTTTTGAAGCCTATAAGCTGCGGATGGAGACCGGTCTTTCCTTCATTGAGTTTAACTACCAGCTCTTACAAAGCTATGATTTTCTGGAACTGTACCGCCGGTACGGCTGCCGCCTCCAGATAGGCGGGGATGATCAGTGGGGCAATATCGTGGCGGGGCATGAACTCATCCGCCGCATCGAAGGGGCCGAGGTCTTTGGCATGACCTTCCCTCTGGTAACTACCGCCGATGGCAAGAAGATGGGCAAGACCGAAAAGGGCGCCCTCTTTCTGGACCCGGGGATCACCACGCCCTACGACTTTTTCCAGTACTGGCGGAACGTACCGGACGCGGATATTCGGCGTTTCCTTATGATGTTTACCTTCCTACCCGTTGAGGAGTGCGATGCCTTAACCGCCCCCGGCAAAAACCCCAACGAAGCCAAGGAACGGCTTGCTTGGGAAGTTACCGCCCTAATCCACGGCAAGACCGAGGCGGATAAGGCCATGTCCGGCGCACGGGCGGCCTTTGGCGGCAGTGGGGGTGATACGTCCGCCATGCCCCAGGCAACGCTCCCCCGGTCGAAGTTTGAAGCGGGCTACCCGGTGGTTGACCTGTTTGCCGATGCCGGGCTTGTCCCGACCAAGAGCGAGGGCCGTCGCCTTGTGCAGCAGGGAGGCGCCTTTGTTTCGGGCGCTGGTGATGGAACTTCCAGTGATGGAACCGGTGGCACCTCCAACGCATTTACCGCAGTTACGGATGTAACCGCCCTTATAGGGACGGATCGGCTCAACCGTGAAGGAGAACTCATACTCCGGGCAGGAAAAAAGCGCTACTGCCGCGTTAAGGTTCAATGAGCAGCAGGTATCGTAGGGGTACATATCCGCGCCGATCACCGCCGGTGATGCGCTAATACGCTCCGCGGCCTGCTCAAGTTGCTTTTCCCCATAAATATACGCGGCAATGTGGAAAATCTCAAGGGCCGCCCCGCTCAGGGCGAGGGCATTAAAATTTTCTGAAAAACAAGGTATAGTTGGCATGATTTTCAATATCAAGGAGCGCCGTTAGCGGAAACGTTGCCTGGCTTGTTGAACGGCATCCCGCCTGGAAAAGTATCAAATCAATCGGGGTGATAGAGGCGGGAGGGACATAAACGGGGTTGAAAGCACCGAAAGGCGCTGTATCATCCCTGCCCGCCGCCCGGGTACACTGGGGCATTGAAAACTCGCTGCATCATATCCTTGACGTTGTTTTCAGGGAGGACGGCATTAAAATACGGTGCGGGAATGCTCCTGAAAACGTGAACACCATCCATAGATGCCCCCGATGATAATCAGGGTAGCTGAAAACAGATGCTTCAATTTTTCGCCAACTGCTCCAGGAGGGATAGGCAGGATATCTTGAACAGACGCCTTAGACTGGAAGGGCGTCTTACTTTATACCCGCCGGCTTACCACCGTCATCCTGGT
>JAITNP010000027.1 GCA_031290455.1 Treponema sp.
GACCGACCTGGATGTTCCCTTTACCAATAATCTGGCGGGACGAGATTTACGGATGATGAAAGTTCACCAGAAAACATCCGGCTGTTTCCGCTCAATGGAAGGGGCCGAGATTTTCTGTCGTGTTCGTGGATACCTGTCAACATGCCAGAGACACGGTGTTTCCGCCGCTGACGCGCTTAATCTACTATTTAACAAAAAACTTCCTGGGTTTGTTTGTCTTGATACCTAAAGCCGGTTGAATGGTTACGAAAACAAAAATATATGCCTATCTTGAAGTATTGCTTGGAGAAACAAAAAAAGAAAAAGAAAAAATTAAAGAAAGAGAAAGAGATTATAAAAATAACGAGCATTGGAATTTAGATTCTGAATTTCTAGTGCCTTTGAAAAATTTTTTGATGAAAAATATACAAGAATAAATATAATATCGAAAAGAATCGGTAATTTTGATGTCCGCCACGCCGTCCATTGGCGCGGCGCTTCGTAGCAGTTTTTTGTTGCAAAAATGTGGCTAAAACAATTATTGGCAATGTGAGGTATTCCAAAATTCGCCTAACGATGCAGTCGAAAAAATCAACCCGGGCGTCGAAAGGGGCCTCCCTGGAACTATTTTTTTGGTGGATGTTTCGGGAACAAACCGAATATCGCTCCCTGTTTCTTCCGGGGACATGACTTTGCCCCACCTTTTTCCCCTATGACTATACGGTGTTCCATCTTGATCCGTCTCGGGGAGGTGATGTTTTGGAGAACCTGCTGGGGGGAAGCATTGTCCGGGATACTTTCCAGGGATCTCTGGGGTGCGTACCAGAGATTTTCCAAAGATGTAGCAACAGTCATGCTGCAACTGTGTTGGGCGTATATGATACGGGATGTCCTATTTCTTGCAAAATACCCAGACGAATCGGTGGTGAAGTATGGGAATCGGTTGATGAACAAGATATATGCCATGTTTACGACGATTCATCAAAAAGAAGCGCTACCGTGCGAAACATGGATTGAACAGATGAACCGGCATAAGAAGGGGATACTCAAGACGAGTCAATGGGATGTTCCTGAAAACAAAGATGCACGGAATATGGCAAAGCGCCTCAAAGAGCATGGAGCACAATACTTTGTATTCATTACCGAGGATATTCCCCCGACAAACAATCCAGGGGAGCAGGTGATACGAATGCTGGTGATTGACCGCAAGGTTACGCAGGGTACGCGAAGCGGGTAATCGGTGGCATGAGCGGTTTTGGAGTATTCTTACCCTGTGCAATCAACGGGAATACATATCATGTCTTTTCTTCAAGAGTGTATGGCTGCTCTTTTTCATGGACGTGCTCCACCCCCATGTACAATCATCCTAATCTTTCTGGTCTTTTTTATAGTTTTTTCTCCATAACTCTCGGTATTATATGGACTTATAACCCGTGAACGGTTACCCCGGTATTTTGAAAACGACGCTAACTTTTAACTGCGTATATCTCAAAGGTGTCTCCCAGCCGGAATACGCGGCTTATCCACCAGAAAAATTGGTATATCGGTCCTCGTTTTCCAGCCAGAGATTTTCCTACCAGGGGGAACCGTTCCGGATGATGGCCGGTAACGACGATCTTTTTAACCGTGAACCCACATAATTTAAGGATGCTGTTGACCCGGCGGGGTTCCCAGATGGTCCAATGATCCGGGGGACTTTTATCAAGGAACCGTACCGGCGCAACCCGCCCTGAAATACCGGAAAATGAAGGGGTTGAAAAGGCCAATACCCCCCCGGGCTTGAGGCGTTTCCCGATTTCCCTGAGTACCCGCTGGGGATCCTCGAAGTGTTCTATCACGTACCAGAGGGAAACCACATCGAAATCAAAGCCTTCGCCTCCTGGATCCGCAGGGAGCGGCGTATCCGGGAAAAGCCCCCTGAAACAGGGGATTACCAGTTCTTCCTGCACATACCGGACCGCATCCTCCGCCGCCTCAATGCCGGTAGGGGAAAAACCTGCTTTCTCTGCAGCTACCAGGAAAGGCCCATAGGCGCATCCTATATCAAGGAGCCTTCGCCCTGAAGTCCCCGCATCCTCTGTTGTTTCGGATTGGGAAAGGAGGGCCTTGATACACTGGAGCCGGCTGTTTCCGGTTTGTATCAAATTTGGAAAATCCTCAAGGTAGGTTTTTCCATACTGTTTTTTATAGAAATCAAAGAAATAATCCCGTTCATAGGCAATGGGAGGCGGGGAGGATCGGAGCATGTAAACCATGCCGCATCTGGAACAGCGCCGATAGGTCCGGGTGGGAAAACGGGCAAGTACAGGGTGATTGACCCGCTGCTCCTCGCCACAGACCGGGCAGGACGGAGAAACCATGAGGCTTAGGGTTTCGAGGAACACACCCAGGCTTTGGGGGGAAGCCTCATTCCCAGCAAGGCCGTACCTTTCGGCGATTTTTTCACATCGATCCCCCAGAGACGCGAAGAACGCCTCATTAAGGGTATACCCCGCGGCCCTGCCGGAAGGTTTTTGATAGATGAGCCGGGGTATGCGGCAGGCCCCCTGGTTACCAATACCGGCGGATATGAACCCGGCGTTTTTAGCAAGTTTTTCATGGTACGCTCCGGGGGATACGAGAAGAACCGGCACCTTGGCATAAAGGCTTTCAAAGGCGGTCAGGCCAAAATGGGTGATCACCAGGGCATACTCCGCGATATGTTCCCGGAGTTCCTCCACTCCCTCCATGACCCGGACCCCTGCGGCCATGAGCTTTTCCCGCGAACCCGTTGCATTTGTATCCTTTCCATGGTTGAGCATACCAAGGATGGCGGTAACCGCAAAAATATCTTGGGGAACCTCCATTTCTGATAGGGTGGTATCCCCTCGGGTATTCCCCGGCAGGGCCAGGGCCAGGGAGACCGGAACGGTAAGCCTCGCAGGGTCTTCGGCGCCAAAACTCACCAGGATTTTCCGGCCTGCCCCTGGTCCGCCATTCCGGGGGGCATGAAAGGAAGTACGCCGGTTTTTCGGCAGGGGAAGGAGCCGGGGAGACAGGATGTTTGGCAGAGACACCCCCGGAGGACCGGGAAGGAGATCCATGAGGAAATCAAATCCCCCTCGGCAGGGACCGCCTTCATCAATGCCTATCACCGGTGCGGTCTGGGACCACCGGATAAGTTCTTCCCGGCTCGTTCTGAAGCGGTCAAGGACAATAAAGGCCCAGGATTTTGCGTTCAGGGTCTCCGCATCCAGGATGGGGAGGGGTTCCTTACCGGTATCCGCAAGACCAAGGACGTCACCGGGGAGCGCCCCATTTTCAAGCCCTGGAATGTGGAGATAGGCTTCCCGTCCTAGCAAACGGAGGGAACGGACCAATACCAGGGAACGGACCAGGTGGCCTCCTCCACGCCTTTTTTCAAAGGCGGGAACCACCAGAATAGGACCACCCCTCACGGAGGGTTCCCGCTCAGGGTGTTGATGATCCACGCTCCTTGATATCGTGTTTCCTGATCTTCGGTTTCAGCAAGGGCGTGGTACAATAGTTCCGCCTGGGTGTAATCTTCCGGGGTATCCACCGTTATTCTGAGGGACGGTCCTTGCCATGGGAGGGGCGCCAAGGGCCGGTGGAGCAAAAACAGTTCCGGGTGGTTGTATAAATAGGGACACACATGCTCTCGTTCACCAGTACCAGAAGCTTCCCGTTCTGCCCGGAGCAGGGCGTCTGCGGCAACGGATTCCACCCCAGCGCCGTGGGGAAGGCCGCAGTAGCCTGCATAATCGGCCTTGAGGTCAAGGGCCTCCCGGTTGATGGCAACCGCAGCATCAATAAAGACAAAGGGATTATCCCCGGTTGCCCTGATGACCCGGTCTATACCGAAACGGCGGATCGCCGTGGCGTAGCGGCTTAATACGTCTTCTTTGGAACCGGGAACCACCTCGAAACCGGCCTGTTCCGCCAGGGGGCTGAAGGGGACAACACAATCCACAGGGCAGGCAAGCACGTACAGGTCACAGGGCAGGCGTCCCAGGGCTTCCATAACCCGGAACAAGAGAGGCGCCCCTCCCAAGGGCAGCAGCGATTTTCCCGGCAAGCGGCTTGAGTCAAGCCGTGCCTGGAGTACCACCGCAATCACGATTCAATCGATCCTGGATGTTCAATCGTCCGGCTTTCAACGGCGCGGCCTTCAATATGAGGATTTTCACTGGGATTACCAAGCTTGGGGTGTTCAATCCCCAGGGGTTCCACCCCTGAGCTTTCCTGCCCCGGATCTTCCGGGTCCGGAGGTTCGCTCAGATCCTCCCACATCTCGGTTATGGCCCGGGCATCGCTGCGGAAACGGTAGCGGTTGATCCTAACCCACCGGCGTCCCGTGGAAAACTCATCCCAGGCAATAAAGGGGTCCCCGCCGGTTCTCCACAGATACGCGGGAAAGCGCCGGAGTGGAATATAGGCGTAGTCCCCATGGAACAGCGGGGCCAGGTTCTTGAGGTAAAACCGGCGATAACTTTCCTCGGTGGTACTATCCTCAGGGGGCGTTTCCCCATCATAGGAAAGCCGTATGAGCTGGGTAGCATTGATCTGCTCTCCCCAGAGGTGTGCCCGGAAACCGAAATCCATAAGCTGCCAATAAATGCTCTTCAAGGTGCTGTCAAAGCCGCCAAGCTGGATAAATCGCTCCCGGTCGTAGATGCCGACTCCGTCAAAGGGGTAGAGACTGGGCTGCCCTTCCCTGGTTGGGGGAAAAAGGAGGGTCTTAACCGTACTACGGAATATCGCCGGTGCCGCAAGGGTGGGCAGGGTTTCAAAATGAGAATTCTGAATCACCGGTACGGTACAGAGCCGTTTATACCCGCTTTTCTGTCCCTCCCCTTTGTATAATTCTTCCTGAAACAACAGGAGCCGTTCAGCCATCCTGGAGGCCCCCCCGCTGTGGAGGAATCTGAGGTCATTCCAGATCACAAAAAACAGGGGGCTTGACAGTTCTGATGACCCCAGGTTGATTTGCGCTCCGGGACTCAAGGATTCCTTTAACAGAATGAAGCGGACCTGGGGGAAACGCCCGGAAAGCTCCTCCACATCGTACCGTTCCGCGGGGCCTTCTATGGATATGATATAGTCAAATCCTATCTTTTCAAGCTCCTGGAAGAGGGTTCGTCGAGGATACCGCCCGCCTCGATTGAGGAGTATGGCCGAAAGCCCGGTAGCAGCTCCCCGTTCGGTCCCCCCCACCGCAGTGTAAGAGGGCATGGGGGCGTTAAAAATTATAGGCATAGTATTCATCACACTCCGCGCACATTCCCGAATATTTCTGGGCGCTCTGTTCTCGATAGAGGACTTCCCCTCGGGACCAGATGGTCTCCAGTGATTCGGTAAACACATTCCCCAGAATTCCTGTGGCCCCCAGGGGGACCGCCATATCCGCAAGAACGGCCAGATCTTCCTTGCAATGGGGAACCCTGCCGTCAATCAGAATCGTCATATCCCGCATGAGATGCCAGCAGGGCCGGCGCTGGACCGGGGACAGGTCCGATGCCCGCAGGTCCGGCAGGAGACCGCAGAAAGCATCGTACTTCTGGATGATGATATTCGCCCCCGCCTCTTTCCAGGATCGGTAAAAGTGTTCGATATCATCCTCAAAGCCCTTGACCCGGACCGCCTGCACGTAGGCGTCTTTAGGGAACAGGTTCAGCAGGGTCTTCGCCGTGGTAAGCGCCTCGCTCATGCCCATCCCCCGGATGTCCCGGTACCGTCCGGGATCATGGGCATCCAGGGAGACTATCCACGAAAGGGGGGCCATGGGGTTCTTCCGGGGCAGGGTCTGTGCTGTTTCTTGCGCCAGCGCCGCCAGTGCTTCCAGTTCCCCGGTCTTCCAGCCAAGCCCCGAAGTTTCGATAATCAGGGACAGGCCCTGCCGGAGGAGGACCATACGGATAAGTTCCAATTTTTCCGGGTGCAGGCTTAATTCCCCCCAGAGGGAACAATCAATGACCGCGTCATCGGAAAAGGCGGCTATGTTATCCAGCAGCCCGGCGAATCGGGCCGGTTCCATGAAGTCCTTTTGGATGCCGCCGAATCGGGGATAGGGACAGAGGGTACAGGTCTGCGGACAGGGACCAGATACCTGAATAGCATAGAAATTGGGGAGAGTCCGCAGGAGTTCCGGTTTTTCAGCAATGATGCGTTCCGCATCCGGGGCGCCGGAAAACCCTGCATCAATAAACCGGGTCAGGAGCAGGAGGTTCCGCCGTGAATCCGCGGTAAGACTGAGCCGGTACGCCCGGAGATCCACCGGCGAAATCTCGGTTTCAATATCAAAAGCATTGATATCCTTCTGTAAAACCGAAAAAAGGGTATCCCGGGTTACCGGCCCATCATCATCTCCCATGATTTTTGAGAGGATGCCGGCGACCCCCGGGGCGAGGATCTCCGGGGAAAGTCCGTAAGGCCAGCCATCGGCATAGGAATATTCCGCCCCATACCGAAGGTGCCGATCCACCATGGCCCTGGTCAGGAGCGGATCCAGGAGAGGACAGTCGGCCCAGGCAACATAGGTGCAATCAAACCCTGGTGAAACCGATGCCAGGGTATCCAAGAGCTGTTTCTTTGTCCATGCCGAGGCTTTTATAACCTGAACCTCCCCGGGAAGCGGTTTAGGTGTATATGCCGCCTGCACCAAAAGTACGATTTTTCGGGTCTCCGGGAAAAGAGCCGCCCGTTCCAAAGAAAGATCCAGGGCGTTTTTTCCGGAAAAAACTTTTTCATAGGCTGCCTCGGCAAGGCTGCCCGCATATAATACGGCCAGGGCATTCATACTATACCAATATCGGCATGGTTGCGGTGGACAGTTAGGGGTATTAAGATCGCGCCTGTCCTCCGTTATCATTGACAATTGACAAATGCCCCGGATGGATATACTAATATAAAAATGAGAAAATCAAGGTGAGGTGGCAGTATGAGCAGTGCCCGTTCCATTGTATGCCTCGGGAGGATTGTATGTATCCTCCTCTTAAGCGCCGCGTGTTCGAGCCTCAAAAACCCACACGATAGGGAAGCGGATCAATCGGTGGTGGTGATTACTCGGAAAAGTGCCCTGGTGGATAGCATTTCGGGGAAAATTGATATTTTTATTGATGGCCGCCTGGAGCGAAGTCTCGAAAAGAAAGAACAGGCCCGGATCATCATACCAAACGGGGAGCATACCATGTATGCTAAATCCCACCTCCTGCAAACCGACACGGTGGTCTTTTCGGCCTATTCAAAGCTGATTTTGTTTGAGGTGTCCTTTGGATTAGGGTATATTAAGCTCTCCAAGACCAGTGAAAACGCCCTGGCCCCTGCAAAACAGGAGGCAATGGATCATGCTGGTTCAGGGGCAAATTCGGCAAAAATACCCATTGATACGGCGATTATCCAGGCTGCGGATGATATTATCGACAAATTGCATCCTAAGACCAAGACCGGCATATTTAATGTTTCCGCCGGTGAAACGGAATTTACCGAATATGTTATTGAAGAACTGACGGTGGTGCTCGTGAATAAGGGGTCCTTAACCATGGTAGATCGCCGAAGTCTTGATGTAATTCAGGCGGAACAGGATTTTCAACTCAACGGGAATACCAGTGACGAATCGATCATTTCCATCGGACAGATGACCGGAGCAGAAACGGTTATCACCTGTTCGGTCAGCGGCTCCGGTGATTTAAGACGGCTGCGGATAAAGGCCCTCAACGTTAAAACCGCGGAAATTCAATCTTTGACTTCTTACAACATCTATTAAGCAGGAGTTTTTCATGAGTGTCGGAATCCCTATAACAAACGCCAATTTTGAATCCGAGGTCCTCCAATCCCCTATCCCGGTGTTGGTTGATTTTTGGGCGCCCTGGTGCGCGTCCTGTAAAATGATGGCTTCCCTGGTGGATCAGCTTGCCGGGGAATATGCAGGCCGCATTAAAATCGGCATGGTCAATGTGGATGAGGAAGGGACCCTTGGGGAGCAGCATGAGGTCGTGTCCCTCCCCACCATGGTGCTTTACCAGAACGGAGAAATCCTCCAAAAAAAGGTTGGCGCCCTGCCAAAACGGGAAATCGAGAACCTTTTTAAGGATGTACTGTACTAAATATGGATCAAAGCACGACAGATATTGGCGGCAGCATGGTTGCGGCAGCGGGAATTGTGGATTCCTGCAAAAAGGAATTAGCCGGACGCATCATCGGCCAACATGAAATGATAGAGGGCCTCTTAATGGCCCTGATTGCCGGGGGGCATATACTCCTGGAAGGGGTGCCGGGGCTGGCAAAAACCCTGGCAGTCAAGAGCCTTGCGGAGATTACCGGGCTGGCCTTTAAACGGATACAGTTTACCCCGGACCTGCTCCCCGCGGACCTTACCGGAACCCTGGTGTGGGAACAGGCTTCGGGGACCTTTTCGGTACGTCGGGGACCGGTCTTTGCCAACGTGATCCTGGCGGATGAGATCAACCGGGCCCCCGCAAAGGTACAGTCCGCCCTGCTTGAGGCCATGGAAGAACAGCAGGTTACCATCGGGGAAACCACCCATCCCCTGCCGAACCCTTTTTTTGTCCTAGCTACCCAGAATCCCATCGAACACCAAGGGACCTATACCCTCCCTGAGGCGGAATTAGACCGGTTTTTGCTTAAACTCCTGGTGCGGTACCCGAGTATGGAGGAAGAAATACGGATCCTGGATTTCGCTGCCTCCGGCGCCATGACTCGCGCCGGAAGCGGCGCTTCTTCGGGAGGAATGCCGGCACTGACCGCGGTTTTAGATGCCTCGGCCCTGGAAACCCTGCGGTCCGCCGCAGATGCCATACATATTGATGAGCGGATCGCCGGATATATCGTTTCGGTGGTTGCGGCCTCACGTCCGGCCTCTACGCGGCACCCCATTGCGAAGCCCGCCGGTTCAGGCCCCTTTGCCTCCCGGGATCAGAACCTGCGGCCTGAGGATGCGGCGGAAAAAGCGGCGAAAGAGGGATTGTACCGGTACCTTGCCTTTGGCGCGTCCCCCAGGGCATCCATCGCCCTCTATCGCTGTTCCCGGATCCGGGCGCTTTTTGAAGGCCGTGGCTTTGTTACCCCCGAGGATGTTAAGGCCGTGGCCCTGCCGGTCTTACGACACCGTATTGTTCTTTCCTACGAAGCCGAAGCCGACGGCCTTGACCCGGATGGGATCATTTCCCGGCTCCTGGCCATTGTACCGGTTCCCTGAGCATACGAAACAGCGCGCTATGGATCGTCATGAACTGTTACAAAAGATTACTACGCTTCCGTTTATTGCCCCCTCCCTGGCGGAGGATCTGCTTTCCGGGGATTTTCGTTCGGCCTTCAAGGGCCAGGGAATTGAGGCGGATGAGGTCCGGCATTATGAGCGGGGGGATGATATTCGTTCCATTGATTGGAATGTGAGCGCCCGTTTTGGAACCCCCTATGTAAAAATGTACCGGGAAGAACGGGAAATGACGGTTTTCCTGGTGTTGGATTGTTCTGCATCCATGCGGTCCGGGGGCGGCCCCGGAAAAGATGGTCCAAGTTCTCTAAGCCGCTCGGATCAAGCGGTTCTGGCCGCCGCCTTGATTGCCTTTTCCACGGAACGGGCGGGCCAGCGAATAGGGGCGGTGTTTTTTGACCATGCCATCACCAAGGTATTTCCCCCCCGGAAAGGCCGTTCCCCTATCATGGCGATGATAAGTGATGCCTTGGCAATGCAGGCCGAGGGAAGCGGCAGCGATTTAGGCGCCGCCCTTGTGGGGCTGAGAAGACTTTTGAAACGGCGGAGCCTGGTGGTGATTATCTCGGATTTCCTCTGTATGAATTGGGAACAGGAATTGGGAACCCTCTGCCGAAAGCACGATGTCATTGCCATAAGGATAACGGACCCTCTGGATGAGGATATGCCCGACCTGGGCCTCATCACCATGGAAGACCCTGAGACCGGGCTTACCTACCATGCCCCCACGAGGTTCGCCTCGTTTCGTTCCACCTGGTCCACATGGCATAAGGACCGGCTCACCTCATGGAGGGGCATCTGCCGCCACGCCGGCGCTTCGTTCATGGAACTCTCCACCACCAGCGACGCCCCGGCTGCCCTGATCCGCTTCTTTGGCAACCGGAGGGTTCCCAAACGCACCGTCCATCTATGAGTGAAACCTACAAAATGTTTTTTTGTCTCATGCTCCTCGTAAGCCGGGGGGAGGCCCAGGAAAGGGAAGCGCCTTATCTCATTCCCCAAACCGTCTATGTGGGGGACAAAGCCCGGCTGGTGGTGCCCTTGGGTCAGGCCCCTGTGGGGTCCGAATCCATTGTTTTAGAGCAGCCAGGGGAGCTTCCCGCATCCCAGGACCTGATCATCAGCCGGATTGCCGTGGAACACCGGGAAGGGAATGTCCGGCTCCTCATTGATTTTATTGCCTATGCGCCGGGGGTTTTAGCCCTGCCTCCCCTGGAAATTCCTGCCCTGGTATCCCGGGGGTTCCTGGTTTCAGATCTCCGGGTAACCATCACGTCGATCCTGAACGGGGACTCCATGATTCTTTCCGAGGCCGTTGCTCCGCTGCCGGTTCCCGGTACCATCATGCTGATATATGGAACTGCGGCGGGTCTCGTCCTGCTCATCCTGCTGGGGATTGGTTTACGGCTCTGGGGCAAGGGGACCCTCAACGGTCTTGAGGAACGGTTCAGGCGTCGACGGCTTATCCGGTTACTAAAAAAAAGGCTCCGGCAGGTGCGAAAGGATCGGGAAGCGGATACAGGTGGCCATGATGCAGGGGAGGTCCTTACCCTGGTATCCACGGAATTCCGCGCCTTTTTGACGTCCTTTACCGGGATCAATTGCCGGGCCATGGCAGCCGGAGAATTGGTGGATCTGCCGCCCCTGGTTGCCGGGGAACCCGGGAATGATCATCCCATTCTTTCAGGTTCCTTTCTTGCCAGGTTGTTCCGCCGTTGCGATACCCTGCGTTTCAGCGGAACCAGTATAACCCCAGAAGCGCTTCTTGCTGTGCTGGATGGGATACAGCAGTTTATCAACACCCTGGATCACGCTGAAAAAGAACGAAACCGCCTCTGGAAAAATGGCTTTTCCCGGGTTCCAGAGCCTGCGGAGGGCACTGCATGCACATAAGCTTTGAACATCCCTTCCTGATAGTGGTGGGACTGATGGTGATCATCCTGTCCGTTCCCCTGGCCCACTTTTTTAAGGATGCCCTCACCCTGGTGGTTCCCCTCGGTCCTCCGGGAGGTATCCCTTTTAAGCCGCCCTATAATCTGGACATCTTCATAAAGATAGTGCATGCCCTGGAACTTTTGGGCATATTCCTCCTGTTTGTGGCGGCCGCAGGTCCGCTGTTCATATCCACCGAAACGGTATGGCTTAACCGGGGGGCAGATATCCTGTTTGTGGTGGATGTAAGTCCCAGCATGGCGGCGCTTGATATGGAAGGCGCGAGTCGTTTTGACACGGCCCGGAAGCTGGTGCATGATTTTGCGGCGAACCGCCCCTCCGACGCCATAGGGCTGGTGGCGGTGGGAAACGACGCGGCTCTCCTGGTCCCGCCCACGGTGGATAGGGCCAGTCTCTTTTTCCGGCTTGAAAGCCTGGCTATTGCCGAATTGGGGGACGGAACCGCCCTGGGAATAGGCCTGGGAGTTGCCGCTTTCCACATCAGGAATTCCACCGCTCCCCGCAAGGTGGTGGTGTTGATCACCGACGGGGAAAACAACGCCGGTTCGATCCATCCGGAGACCGCCGCCGCCCTGTTGCCGGAACTGGGGGCATCCCTTTGGGTCATCGGCGTGGGAAGTGACGGGGAGGTGCCTATTAATTATGTGGATCCCCTGACCAAGATGCGCCGGTTCGGAACCTTCGATTCCCGCTTTGATCCGGAAAGTCTCAAGGCCATAGCCGCAAAGGGTAATGGGGTCTATATCAGGGCCCCCTCGGCGGATGCCTTTGCCCGGGGGTTCTCCCGTATTGACCAGGGGGAAATGACCATAGGACGTTCAGGAACCCTTACCCGGACCCGGTCGTTAGCGGAGCCTTTTATCATAACCACCCTTATCCTGCTGATTGCAGTCCGGGTCATTCGTCGTGTTATCTTAAGGGCCTTCTTATGAAAAGACGCAATCAATGGCAGGAGCCGGATCGTGAGTTTTGATAATCCCCCGATTTTAATCGGGTTCCTTGGGTTCATTCCCCTGAGCATCCTGGGGGTCTTTCATTATCGTCAGGGTCGCCGTGGTTTGGATTACCTGGTCCCCCCTCCTCTCGTGGGCAAGGATGCCCTGGTACGAGCACTCCGGTCCCGCTATTTTTGTTCTGGTATCTCCTTTGGGCTTTTCGTCGGGTGCCTCCTCATGGCCCTGGCAGGTCCCCGGTGGGGAAAGCGGATTGTGCCGGAATACCACCGGGGGGTAGATGTGGTGCTTGCCCTGGATGTATCCCGCAGCATGGATGTCCGGGATGGTGATATATCCAGGCTGGATCAGGCCCTGGGTATTGCCCGGGACCTGGTGGGTACATCCGGGGGAATCCGTCTTGGGACGGCTCTTGGCAAGGGAAAGGGGGTGCTTGCCGTTCCCTTAACCTACGATACCGGGGCGGTTTTGACGTTCTTAGAAGGACTTACCGGGTCAAGCCTTACCGGAAGGGGGACCAACCTGGAAACGCTGCTTGATGCGGCTTCCGGGGCGTTCCAGAATACCCTGCCGACCCGGCGGGTGATCATCCTTTTTTCCGACGGTGAATCGCTGTCAGGTTCCCTTGCCGCCGCCATTGACCGGGCCATGGATTCGGGAATCACCATGACCGCAGTGGGGATGGGCACTGAGGCGGGGGGCCTGGTCCCCCAGGAAGCTGATCCCTTGTCCCTGGATGGGGCGCTCCGTGATGAAGCGGAGGCGCTCCTCATGAGTTACCGGCGGGGTGATGTTTTGCGGGACGCTGCCGAACGTACCGGGGGTATATACGTGGATGGGAACAGGAACGACGCGGCAGGTCTGCTCGCGGACTATATCCGGTCCCTTGCGCCGGAATCCGGGGTAAACGGGTATCACCTGGAAAACAGTCCCCAATGGCGTTTCTTTGTCATTGCCGCCCTGCTGTTTCTAGGGGTATCAAAACTATTTGAAAAAAGACCGCGAAAACGACGCCGTTAATGGGATTTTAGCCCGTTCATGAGGATGTTCCGCTTCCGGTATTTTGCAACAGGCTCCCTTGACACGCAATAACATTAGTGTTTATCTAAAGATTGTCTATATGCCTTGGTTCTGGTTACTATCGTTGGCGCTCTGTTGCTCTTGTTCCCGGATTCCGGGGCAACTACTCGTCATGGAAGGTAATTTTTTTAATTCCCGGGGTATGTATACCGAGGCCATCGCGTCATATATGAAGGCCCTGGAACATACTGAGGTGCTTCCCTATGCTGAATTCGGCCTGGGGTCGGTGTATGTTTCCCTTGATGAGGGGGATGTCGCCCTTGAACGTTTCGGCGCCGCGGAAGCAGCCCTCCGGGATATGCCTCAGCATACTCATCCTGAATTGGTATACCGTATTCATTACAACACCGGGGTTGTCCGCTTCGAGAAGGGGGATTATGCCGGGGCCACCGCGGCTTTCAGGTCAGCACTGGAAGCCGACGGCAGCCGTATCGAAGCGAAACGAAACCTGGAATTAAGCCTTTTATCCCTATCCCGCAGCAATACTGAAGCCGCTTCGGGGGCGGTTCAAGCGAACCAGGACAGGACCGAAAAGGCCGAAGCCGGGGCCACGGCCCTTTTTGACTATCTACGCCGGAAGGAGCAGGACCAATGGAAAAGCCGGGAATGGATCGAGGATACCCCCGTATCAGGGCCGGATTATTAGGCCCGCGAGTAATACACGTAATGGGTCTGCTCATAACGAATCTTCTGGTACGGTGCCTGGTTGTTCCTTTCCTCCCCGCTCAAACGGATGAGGGGTATCCTTTGGTGGCGGTACAGACCTCCCCGGAAAATCCGGTCCTTAATGCCGAATGGAAGGTTTTGCTGTTGGTGGATCATCCGGTACCGAGGGAAGTGACGGTCCGTGCCCCTCCCTTGCCCAATACCCTGGGGCTGCAACGGGTCCGTACTGAGGCCCGGGTTGTTGTTCGCCAATTCCCGAAGGAGCAGGAGGGCGATGAGGAGCGCCAGGCGGTTCGTATGACGGCGATAGAATTTTTGTTCACCCCGCATGGCACGGGAATGGTACGCCTTGAACCTTTTGAGATTATCCTCCCGGGTAACCGGGTCAAAACCGAGGCAATTTCCGTGTATATCCAGGGAACCGCCGATCCCGGATATCCCGCTTTTACCTGGGGAACCCTCCCCCGCTCCCTCCGCATTGGGCAACGGGAGGAATTGTTCCTCCGCCGCATCAATTGGGACCCCCGGAAACCCCTCCCCGGCACCCATCTGCTCCTGCCGGTACTCCCGGAACAGGCGATTCTCGAAGCGCAGACTCTGACCAAAACCGATCAGGAACGGGGGGTTGTCCTTCGTGTCGCGGTGATTCCCTTGGAAACCACGACCTTCACCCTCAAGGCGCATCGTTTTCAGTATGAGGGGTTTACCCTGGATGTTCCCGGCATCAGCATCCCGGTTATCCCGGTTCCTCCCGCTCATGGCCCTTCCCCGGATGAAACCTCCCCGTCTCCTGGTCTTGAAAGCACCCTGGACCTCCCGAATAGGGAAGCGCTCATTCCCTTCCCGGAACTATTCCCCGGAATTTTCCCCCTCTTTCGTCTTGATTACGAAAGGGTGCTATACCAGGCCCGGAACCTCTGGAACAAAGGGCAAAAGGCCGAAGCCCTGGCGGAACTACGCCGGAACGAACGGGACAGTCCGGCGGGACCTGTCCTGGCCCCCTTTCGCCGGGAAGCGGAACAACGCCTGGGGCTTGCTTTTACCGGAGATGAACAATGGCGGCCCCGGTCCCTGTTGCTGATCCTCTTTTTGGGGAGTCTTGGCTTGTTACTGGTGCTGATGGCCCCGGGGATATTCCGGTATTACCGGGATCCGGCACACAAAAAGGCCGTAACTTCCGATTTATCCTGGGGTTATAAAGGTATCCTTATCATTTTAATGGTAATACTGGTAGTGGCCCTCTATGGTCTGACGGAGTCTATGATAACCCGGGGATTCAGAGGCGGACATGGTTCGGATGGGGGATCGGCGGTGCTGCGGGCCGCCGTTGCCTACCGGGTGCCGGAGGACGGAGGGGCGGTAAGCGCCTGTTTCGACGAGGGGCAGCCCGTGATAATCCGTTCCGCCTCGGGTTCCTGGGCTTACGCGGATTCCCTTGACGGCAGGGCAGGCTGGGTATTGCGGGATACTATTGTCTTTTATTAGGGATAGATGTTGGCATGGATTTTGGGGATATTCTGGATGCATGGGACCGGCAAACTGCCAAACCCCAGGGGAGAAAGCGGGGTTCCACTGCGGAAAAAAAACAGCCCCCCGATGCCGGGGATGTTCAAAAACAGGACGAGGGTGATTTTCAAAGAAGAACGGATCCCCTTACCCGGTGGCTCAGGATAAACGGGGTATATGACAAGGACGCGGCAGAATCGGAAGTGGAGCTGCCTGCCGGGGAACGCCGTCGTCGGCTGCTTCAAAAAAGGCCTGACGCGGTTATCGATCTTCACGGGTTTACCCAGGATGAAGCCTGGAATGAGCTGGAAGCCTTTTTCCGTAACGCCCGGGAGCAATGCTTTGAAAAGGTCCTGGTGGTACATGGGAAAGGAAACCATTCCCCAGGGGAGGCGGTCTTAAAACAAACGGTGAAGCGATTTATTGAACGCTGCTCCTACGCCGGAGAAAGCGGTCATGGAAACGCCGCCTCCGGGGGAACCGGGGCTACCTGGGTAATCCTGAAAAATAGCGACGGGAAAGCAATGGCACTAACGAGGTGGTGAAAGACCGCTGCACGTCATGCATTGAACCGCCGGGAGGACGGCTGCCCCAGGGCAGCCTCCTACCCGATTAGTATCAATAGCTCAAATATTGAATTTGAATATCAATACCATCATTTGCATGCTCATAATCAGGATCGAGACTGAAAGCTTTTGTAAAGTCCTCCTCCGCTTTTTCAGTTTCGCCTTTCTTTTGAAAGCTTTTGCCGCGATGCTGATAGGCTTTAACCAAATCTGGCTGCAATTGAATTGCTCTATCATAACATTCTATTGCCCTGTTAAAATCATCCTGGTCTGCATAGACCCGGCCAAGCACATAATATGTTTCAAAGCTATCTTGATTGATAGCAAGCGCTTTTTCATAATTTTCAATGGCGCCGGCATAATCATTTTTTTCATAAAAACACCAGCCTCGGGCATTGTAGGCTTCAATAAAATCAGGCTTTAACGCGATTGCCTTGTTTAAATCGGCAATAGCTTGATCGTAGTTTTCTTTATCCATAGCAACAATAAGCGCACGGTACGCATAAGCTTCAGCGTAATTCCGGTCAATACTCATCGCTTTATTGATGTCCTGTTTTACTTGAGCTGAATCTTCTTTTGCTTGATACATCATAGCGCGATGCATATACAGATACTTGTTTTTAGGATATTTCTTTATCCCCGCGGTTAATTCCCTTATCGCTTCATCATAGTTTTCTTGCGTTGCATAGAGCATAAATAGCGCAGCATACAGTAACTCAGGTTCGTATTTATCCAGGCTGATAGCGTGCTTTAGCTCGGTAATGAGTAAATCAGGCTCTGTGTTACTATTCATAGAGAGTATAGCAAGCATATAATACAAAAAAGCTGTTTGTTCTGTAGAATTGGCGATTCCCTCTCTCATCTTAGCAAATGCGCGATCATACTCGCCCCTATTAAAATACGCCATGCCTATAAAATAATAACAATCCCACCTATCAGGGTTAATTTGCAAGGCGCGTTCCGATTCTTCGATTGCATCTTCGGTTCTTCCCATCTGCAAATACGCTCCGCCTAATGCGGCAATAAATTTGGCATTATCCGGTTCACGACTTATCGCTTCGTTAAACGCCAAAACAGCCTGATCATAGTCGCCTACCGTGGTAAATAACCCGCCGAGAGCTATATATCCTTCTCCATAATCAGGGTTAGTATCGAGCACATAGGTGTATTCGTTATATGCGCTTTCATAATCTCCTTTCCCCGCATAGGCATACCCTCTTTTGATATAGGCGTCCCAACACTCCGGGTCAATGGCAACAGCTTGCGTATAGTCTGCTATTGCCGAATCATACTCCTTTTTTTCCGCATATTCATTGCCACGATTGACATATTCTTCTGCGGTAGTAAGTTTTGCCGGCGCTGACACACAGCTTAAAACCAATACCACTATTATTCCACAAACAATAAATTTACGCATATTCAACTCCAAAAATATATTTGTACTAATCTTACATAAATAGCCTTAATAGTCAAGGAGTTTATGGCGTATATGCAGGAGGAAACGTGGCATGCATTCTAACCACTGAACAAATGGGACGCATGGCTTTCTGATACGGCAAAAAAATATTCAACGGTTGCCCTTAAAATCGGGGGCTTTTTGGCAGCCCGTCATGAACTCGCACGGAACGAGGCAAAGTCCGCGATACGCACCCCTCACCGCAGCCTACCCCCACCGAATGTGGGTGCTTCCCCTGGACGCTCCCACGCCCCCCGACGCCGATCATCCGGGCTGGCGCAGCGAGGTAAACATGGCGACGCCCTGACCTTCACCGGGGAAGCAATCGGCCGGCGCCTCTAGGTTGCCATGTGCTGGGAAAACGGGTCTGTGGGCAAAGACCATGCCTCGTGCAGAGGCCCCTGGAGCGCGATTCGCGGCGTGGTTATCGCGTAAGGGCCCCCAGCGGGGAAGGTCGCGCAGCGGGGGGCGGCGGCAAGAACAATGCCCCTCCGCAAGATTGATTGGCTGTTGCGGTCATGGTACAATTGCTATCCAGGGCTTGAGACAGGTACCGCTCCAGGAGGCGGCGCTGTTGATGTGCCAGAATAAAAAGGAGAGAACTATGAGAAAGTTTACGGTATTCGCTATTGTATGGAGCCTCGCGTTGACGGCGGCCCGGGCCCAGGACGTGCGGGTGTTCCCCCAGGTGGCGGGCAATGTATATTCCGCGTCCTTTAGCCAAGACGGGAAGTACGTGCTTTCCGGCGGCGCCGACGGGGCGGTAAAGGTGTGGGACGGGGAAACCGGGGCTTTGTTAAAGGCTTTTTACGGACATGGGGGAGAGGTAAGGTCTACAGCCTTTAGCCCCGACGGGCGGCGCATTGTTTCC
>JAITNP010000157.1 GCA_031290455.1 Treponema sp.
CGTATTCGGCCATTTATCATTCTCCTCCCCTTGATTTTAGCCTATTCCCTCACGAAATCCAAGCTCAAAGCTTACCGCCTAAAGGCGGTGGTTTTAAACCTGGCACATTGAAAATAAAGTTACCTGACGCTATTAACCGGGGCGTTCATTCTAAAATCTTATCTCTGCTCTCTGCTCAACATCTTTAAATCACACCTCACGGCAGCCAAATCTTTCATTCCTCATTCGCAAAACCTCGTCAGCCCCCTCACCACCCCCGCAGCTCTTTCAGATTGTTTTTAGCATTGGTATGATTCGGATTTATCTGAACAACCTTAACTACGGCGTATACCCCAGCCGTTTTGCCTCCGCAAAATCCTTGTCCGCCTGCGCCTTGGGCGCATCCAATAGTCATTTTACTTTGTGTAATGGTAGCGGAACGATATATAGGTTATTGAGATTTCGTCCACAGCGTATATAAGGCGATGTTCGTTTCATGCTTCGGACAGAGGATGCTCCCGAACCTGAGCAGCCTTATGCTGACTAATGGATTTTTGCAAATGTTCGGTATCCGCCTGGCTGGATAGTAAATAATTGGTTTCGGACAAACTATTGTATTCATCCAACGAGAGGAGCACTACATTTTCGTCGTTTTTTCGGGCAACAATCAACGGCACCCGGTCGCCATACACTTTATCCATGTAGGTTGATAAGTGCCGACGGAGATTGGTATAACTCACCGCGTTCATAAAAGCCTCCATACATAAGTTACACGATATTTTTAATGCCGTCAAGTACGGTCGTGTCGGTAGGCACACGGCCATTCGCAATTTAGAGGATTGACCACCACGAACATAATATTAGTTAGGAAATATAATTACTACCATTTCGACTGACACCTTTTACCCCACAAAAAAGGCGCCCAGTCCGCAAACCACGCGCCTTCAAACCAAAACCATCTCTCACGGCAGCCAAATCTTCGCTTTCCTCATTCCTCATTCCTCTTACTTGTTACTTACTCCCCCATCATCCATGAGATTATTTTAGGATAGAAATCGTCATGCACCCTATTGAAGACGAAAAAGCAGGCATCGGACGCTTCCTCTGCGGCGCCGTTCCCTGGTCCGGGGCCACGGACACAGAAATGAAAGCCGAAGATACGGCGTGCTGTCTGTATAACGATATTTTACAGGACAATACCGGCAATACTTTTCAAAGTTGTATGGTTATGCTATAATAAAACGGTGAAGAAACCAGTTTTATTGTTGTTGGTTGCGTCCTGTGTTTTTGCGGCTTCCTGCGCCCGGAAAGGGAATGTTTCAGGAGCCGGGCAGAGGCTTCTGTTGATCACCGATGTCGGCGGCGTGAATGACCAGAGTTTTAACCAGGGCGCATGGAAGGGGCTTTCCCAGTTGGGCAAGGATACCGGCGCTACGGTGAGCTACCTCGAATCGAAGAGCCGGGCAGACTACGCCGCGCATATAAAAACCGCAGTTGACACCAAGGCGAGGCTCATCTGGGTTATCGGCAACATGATGGGCGGGGAGATCATGCAGGCGGGTATAGACTATCCAAACCGGCAGTTTGCCATTATTGACTATGCGTACAGCGCCGCCGAGGTTCCGAACAAGAATGTTACCGGCACTATCTTTGCTACCGAGGAGTGTTCTTACCTTGTGGGGTACATCGCGGGCAGGATGACCATCACCGGTATTGTAGGGCACATCAACGGTATGGGCACCCCGGCAATGGAAAATTTCGCCGTTGGTTTCTACGCCGGTGTGTGGAATGCCCTGCCTGACGCGGAGATTCCGGGAGAATATTCAGGCTCCTTCAGCGACCCGGCGAAGGGTATGGAGATTGCCAGGCGTTACTATGGCGCAGGCGCGGACATCATCTTTGCGGCGGCGGGCGGCACCGGCGCGGGCGTTATTGAGGCGGCCAAGGAGCGGAACAAGTGGGCTATCGGCGTTGATATTGACCAGAATTACCTGGCCCCGAAGCACATCCTCACCAGCGCGTTGAAGCGTGTTGATAATGCCGTCTATGACATCTCCGCCCAGGCGCTGGCCGGCAATCCGGGCGGCGGCACGAACATCTATAACCTCAAGAACGACGGGGTAGATTACGCCACAACCGGCGATCACATTCCCGCCGGTATTATCAGGGAAGTTGAGGCGATTAAGGCTGATATTATCGCGGGGAAGATTAAAGTCCCCGCTACTGCCGGGGAGATCAACGCCCTGTACCCCGGCAGATATAAGCTGCCGCCGCAGTAGGCGAATCATTATTTGAAAGAGGGATAAAATGGAAATACAGAAAACACAGGCGGACGGCGTTGTAATAGCGGTGCTGAGCGGTAAACTCAATGCGGCAAGCTCCGAGGAATTTGCCGCCGCGCTTGACGAGGCGGTTCAGGAAGCGGAAAGTATCGCGCAGCCGCCTAGTCTCCGGCTTGATTTCAGGGGAGTTAGATTTCTGGCATCGGCGGGCTTACGGGTACTGGTTGCGACGCAAAAGAGACTGAACTCTAAAGCGGGGACGTTCACGATAGTCAATGTTGGCGAAGATGTGAAGGAAGTTTTCACCGTAACCGGTTTGGACGATGTTTTTAATATTGTTAAATGAGCCGGTTTCATGGAGCACGTAAAGCGGATGGTAAGGCCGAAGAAAGCGGCTTGGTTTCTAACGGTTTTTTTAGGGAACCTGGTATACCGGTAGTTATTCCCTTCCGATTTTCCATTCACCGGGTGTCCGCGTTTCCTTGTCAAACACCGCCACGGAAACGAAACCCATGGCTCTCTTTCATCGTTTGCGCTTTTTCAAGCACTGAGTTAAAGAGACTTTCGTATAAATCCGCGTTCCGGTTTTGGTTAGCGTATGACAGCGATGATCGTTTTACGCTCTTTGCTTTTCTATTGATACCAAGATGAAACCAACTATTTGTTTGACTGTTCATTCCTGTTTCTATGCCCCGCAACCCGTGCTGCCCCGAAGAATTATATATAGTCAATTCACCATCCTATGATGATTTTTACATATTTCCATTAGCGACATGAGGGTTTCCTTAAAATGCTCCAATGAGATTTTTTCACTTTCAATTGGAATGTTTATATGATCTGAAAGTTCGAGTATTTCTTCATCTGTAATCAAGTCCGATTCACTATCAAGCATAATAACTTTATCACAAATTATTGTGTCCATACCGTGCTGGAATATTTCTCTCCAATATCGTAACCATCCGCACGTTAAATAAAATATATTGCCTGTTTTGTCTATTTCCGCTTTTTTTTCGGGGCTTAATATTAATTCGATACAATTTTTTCCATGCGGGATTATAACGTTGTAAGCCTTTGTAATTGATGACAACTCCGGGTGGCACATACTGCCGTAAAGAAGTATTGTTTTTTGCCGCTTTGTTGAATCCAGTTCTTTCT
>JAITNP010000218.1 GCA_031290455.1 Treponema sp.
TAGACTACCATGATTACGAAAAAGGAATCAAGGTTTCAGACGAGGAGTTTTCCCATTTGAATTTGGAAAGGGATAAGTTTCATGGAGAATGGAATTACACAATTCAGCCGAGAGAAAAAATATAAATTGTAATAGTGCTGCCATGACGGGGACGCTTCGTGCCGTTCCCTCGGTCAGAGCGTTGATGAAGCCAAAGTTGTGTCCATCAATATATTCGGGCTTCCCGGAGTTCTGTGAATCCTGATGCTATTTCTGGCAGGAGGCCATACACAGTCCTTCTTTGGCTATCTTGATAGGATCCCCGACTAACACGATGCGCCCGTTAACAGTTTTCAGGGGTATACCTTTTTGGATAATGTGGATGAGTTTCATATACAGATCACCGGTCTGGAAGGCGTTTGACCTGAAGAACTTCAGCAGGCTGGTATACCGTTTAGGATCCATGCACAGCGCCGCGATAACCGAGCTTATGCCGCACATCGGTTCTGACCATAAACCCCATGATGATGCAGGTAAAGGACAGCCAGGTTGTTACCCGCTTGAAACACGGTTTAAATTGAGCTATAATATCATTGCTGAACTGGAACATGGAAACCCCTCCTGTTTTCAGTGGTATCTTGTAATTTCACTTTAACATAGGTTTCAGAGGTTTTCTACCGGTTCATCTTTGGTCATTAGAACTTGCGACTCTCAAGTTAGTAAATAATATATCACATTATAAGAAAAAAATGAGCCGATTTTCCATAAAATTCGCTATTCTTTATCTCAATTTAGCAATGTCAGGAGATTAAGCCCTCTCTCAATATTTGACTTCTGGTTATGGTGAAACGCAGTCTTGCGCGGTGTTTTATTCCTTGGAACAGAACGATTGGACGAAACGGTGTTACCCGGCTGCTTAATTGCTCGATACCCTTATCAATCAACTTATTCCGTTTAATGACTTCCGGTTCTAGGTAACCGTTCTTTCACCGACTTTCACCGCCAAGTTACCACGCCCATGCTGGGCACACATGAAATACCTCGCAGCTTGCTGCGAGGTATGGACCCCGGCCTTCCAATCAAAAGTCCGTGTTGTCCGTAAGGCCGGTGGTTTTTTATTTACTTGGTGCCCGGTACCACCTTGGGTAACACCAGGAGCAGGGTTATCAGTATTGCAAAGGCCACCGGCAGGGTGATAGCCACGCTCACCCCAAACCCCAGGTGTCCGGTGAACCCCGCGATGAAGTACCCGATGAAACAGGCCGATGCCGAGGTCATGGCATAGGGAATCTGGGTAGCCACATGGTCTATATGGTTACACCCCGCCCCTGTGGAGGAGAGGATCGTGGTGTCCGAGATGGGAGAACAGTGATCCCCGAATACCGACCCGCTCATCACCGCCGCCAGGGAGGTTATGGAGAGGTAGGGAGCCACGATGTCGCAGACCGTGATGGTGATGGGGATGAGGATGCCGAAGGTTCCCCAGGACGTACCGGTGGCAAAGGAGAGGCCGCAGGCGCAGGCGAACATGATAGCCGGGATGAACCCCACCGGCATGTTGGAGGATTCCACCACCCCCGCCACGTACTGTCCTGTGGAAAGGAGGTCCCGGCAGACCCCGCTAATGGTCCAGGCCAGGGTGAGGATCAGGATAGCCGGAACCATGGCCTTGACCCCTGCGGTAATTGAGGCAAAGAAGTCCTTAAAAGAGATGAGCTTCCGGGGAACAAAGATGAAGAAGGAGGCTATGATCGCCGTGAAGCCCCCCAGAGAAAGGGCCATTCCCGCATCGGTATCCCCAAATGCCTGGTACATCGACTTTCCACTCCCATCCCAGAGTCCGCCATAGAAGAGCATGGCAATGATACAGAACACCACGAGACACAGGACCGGGGCGATAAGATCCAGTACCGTGCCCTGCTCCGAGACCTTGAGCCGGGCGATGTCGTCTTCCATAGCGATGTCCGCGTCTTTCAGTGAGCCTGCCGAAGCCGCTCGCTGTTCTGCCGCCGCCATGGGACCGAAATCCCCTTTCTTACGGATAGCGATCCAAAGGATCATGAACAGGGTCAGCACCGCGTAGAGGTTCATGGGAATGGCCGACACAAAGGCCTGCATCCCGGTGATCCCCGTTTCCGTGGGGTAGTAAGACACCACCGAAGCGGACCAGGAAGAGATGGGAGCGATGACACAGATCGGCGCCGCAGTGGCGTCGATGAGGTAGGCCAGCTTCTCACGGGAGATCTGGTGCCGGTCCGTAACCGGCTTCATCACGGTACCCACGGTGAGGCAGTTGAAGTAGTCGTCGATGAAGATCAACATCCCCAGGAAGGCGGTGAGGAGGGTAGCGCTCTGTTTGGTCTTGAGCTTCCTGGCCGTCCAGTTGCCGTAGGCCTTGGATCCCCCGGCACGGGTGATCAGGGCCACCAGGGCGCCGAGCATGGATAGGAAGATGATCATCGACGCATTATTGCTCACATTGGCGATCATCACATCCACGGTGGTGTGGAATATGCCGATGATTCCAATCCCCGCGCCGAAGCAGTAGATCAGCACTCCCGACATGATCCCCAGCACCAGAGAAAACACAACCTCCTTGGTGATGAGGGCTAGAGAAATGGCAATGATCGGCGGAATTACCGACCAAAAACCTACCTGGATCGCTTCAAATTCCATAGAAGCCTCCTAAAAGTATAATCCGCTTAAAGGGATTAAGCGGCCTAGGAATCTTGTACCCTCCATATCAGGCGGCAAAAGATTTCTTTTTATATTGCATGGAACATACGGTTTTATCATAATCGCGTAACGCTTCATGCAGTTAATTTTTCTTTTTCCTGTTGAGTAATCAATGTCAACAGGTTAAGAAAAAAAGAAGAAAACCGCAAAATGTAAAAAAGTTAGAAAGAAGGAAGAAACGAAGTTTTGTATTAAAAACTTCGTTTAACTTCTTTAAACGTTGCGGTTAAAAAATCCGAAGTCCTTAACCGCTTGACATTGATTCACCATGGACTGTCAACGGTAAGGTACTACCAGACAAGCTTTGGTTACTTAAATCCAAATGTCTCCTGATTTCTGCTTCACTGGTAATGCCTTGTCTGATAAGCTCCAAGACTTGATCAACGCCTTCCACCCAGCCGTCCTTCTTGCTCACTTTAAGGGCGGTATCCCAATTCCATTCAGTTACTAACATATTTATGACCTCCGATCCATGTAAATGTAAGAAAAGGGTCCAAGGGGACGCCTTTCAAGGCGCTGTACAGCTCTCACAAGGTACCCGGATCCTTGAAAAGGAGGGAATACCCTGTCTTTGAACTGCCTGTTTACGCTCATGAGTGCCTCTTAAAATAAGTATAGCATAAGATTCAATTTAAGCAAGGACAGAAGCGGTGGACATAGCAGACCAGGAGGATGAGCCGCCCCCCACTCCCGCTCTCGAAGAGGACAAGGTCCAAGTCGCGCTTTTGGTAAGCATGGCGACGCGGATGTCCCCGGCCTTGACCAGGCGATAACGTTCGAGGGTGGAAAATCCGTGTTCAAGGATTTGAACTGGTTTAAGGAATATCAGAACAGGGGTGAAGGGGTAACTATTCAGTCGTAATAACTATTAGAACTCATGTTACACAGAATAAGAAAATGACGCGGATTTTCACGGATTGGAAATCCGCGTTAATCAGCGGACTGTCTTCTTCTTGTGTGTAAGGTGAGTTATTGAATTGGTAAACAGGGAAGCACAACGAGGCGCATGTCCAAGGCATTGGAAACAACCGGTGAGGCATGACTTTTTATTATATTGGGATGCTTGCTACACGTTCATCCTGGAAATTTTGTATGTTCCGGTTGTATGTTCCTTGATTTTATGTAGGCAATATGTCAAAATAGTAGGGCTTTTTTTGAGATTCTTAATTTACGGTATCGTGCTAGTTTATCAATGCCCGGTATGGGCCGGACAAAAAGGCGGGAGGGTTTTATGGAGGATAAACGTCAGGTAATCATGCTGGTTGATGATAATATCACCAACCTGGATATGGGTAAAGAGATTCTGAAAGACCGGTATACTGTGTTTCCTATTCCCTCGGGGGTCAGGCTTTTGGAGATACTGACCAGGGTTGTCCCTGATTTGATCCTATTGGATATTGAAATGCCGGATATGAATGGCTTTGAGGTGTTTAAAGCCCTTAAAAGCGTTTCGAATACTTCCAGTATACCGGTTATTTTCGTTACCGCAAAATCAGATCCTGACAGTGAACTTATCGGCCTGAATCTGGGGGCCGTAGATTATATCTCAAAACCCTTTTCTCCTCCCCTGCTGCTTAAGCGCA
>JAITNP010000228.1 GCA_031290455.1 Treponema sp.
AAGGTGGAGGAAAAGGGGAAGCACTTCTCGACCGGTAATATGGGAACTAAGGCGATGATCGAGGTACTCTCGCAGGCTGGCCTGGATGACCTTGTCTACGAGCTTATGACCACGAAGACCTCCCCTAGTTTCGGCTATATGCTGGAGCAGGGCGCGACGAGTATGTGGGAACGCTGGGAGGCAGACCGAAACAACAACATCATGAACTCCCGCAATCATCCCATGTTCTCCGCCTGTTCGGTCTGGTTCTACAAGTATCTCGGCGGTATCGGCATGGCACCAGACACCGAAGCGTTCAGCGACCTCGTGATCGCCCCACATACGCCGGAGGGACTTTCTCATGTTGAAGTGGAGATGGACATTCCTGCGGGTCGTGTGAAAACCGCGTGGGAAAAGACAACGGGCGCTTTTGTCCTGAACGTGTGTGTTCCTTTCAACACGAAGGCGTGGGTACTCCTTCCCGCCTTGGGCGCTACCGTAACCTTGAATGGGAAAGTGATACAGCCTGAGTTACGCGACGATGGGCGGCTCGCGGTACATGTAGAGGCGGGGAATCACGAGCTTGTTGTAAGGGCGCAATAGTCGAATAAAGTATTGAGCGGAGGGATGCAATAATCGGTACTTAGTGGGCGATGATATATTGGGCGTGTTCCTTAAGGAGACCAGTCTCTTTATCCGTAATGATAATACATTCCTTTAATTCAAATGCCTTGCAGAGTGTTTTTATGCCCTCTTTTGAACTATCAACCAGTACATAGGTCTCTTTGGCATTGTTTTTTATTATTGTTTTTTTATTGGCTTCCCGTTCATCAGGGGTATTGATGCCGGCCTGTATATCATATCCGGTGGCTCCGATAAAGGCTTTATCAAAATACATCCCCTTTAAGGTGTTATCTGTAATCGGTCCTACCAGAGAAGCCGTGGCCTTCAGTATTTCACCACCCACCAGAATACACTTAAAATCCGTTTCCATCACCTCAGACATGATGATGGCATTGGTGGTTATGATGGATATATGTTTATTCCTAAGGTGTTTTATCATTCGGAGAGTGGTACTACCTGCGTCTATATAAATAACTTCCCCTTCTTTAACTAGACCTGCGGCTGTCCGGGCGACCATTTCCTTCTCCTTTACATGCAGTATCTTCCGGGAATTGACCGGGCTGTCATAGGCGCCACTCTTCATTTTAGCGGCTCCGCCCCTGAGGATTACTATCAGCCCTTCCGCCTCAAGGGTCTGTAAATCTCTGCGGATGGTAGAAAGGGATACATTTTCCAGTATGGCATTGAAATCGTCCAGATTAACGACTTCCTGCTCTTCTAATTTATCAAGCATCAACTTTCGTCTTTTGTAGGCTATCACCGGATTAACACTCCTCAATTACATCAGTACTTTCAAAACACAATTGGTTTTAAAAGCGACTCACCGCTTGTATTTTTCAATCAAGGGGAGTACGTGGTCAAGGTTTGGCATCGCAGGCTGCGCGCCAACACTCTGGATGGTAATACCGCTGCAACAGGAAGCAAACGCCATTATACCATCCAGGGGCATAGAATGAATTATACCATAAACTATCCCCCCAATGAAAGAGTCCCCCGCCCCAGTGGTTTCAACCGCTTCGGCATCATAGGCGGCAAAATGATTTGGAGGTCCTCCCTTGGTACTGATGACCGCTCCGTCACCCCCAAGGGTGATTATACAGGTATTTCCATATCCGGTGGAAAGTTCTTTTACATGGTATCCGGCATTGTCACGGGTAATCAAGGGTATTTCACCATAGAATTGAGCCTCAACTTCGTTCATCACCACGAAATCACAGAGCGCTAAACAGTCCTTGCGAACAGGTTTAGCTGGCGCGGTGTTGAGTACTATGGTACATGAGTGCCGCCGAGCCTGGATAATGGCGTATTCTACGGTTTCAGTAGGAATTTCCAGTTGCAGCACAACCACGGCGGCGCGGGAAAACAACGTATCTAGGGCATCAATATCCGCAGGGCATACCAATTCATTGGTTCCCTTGACAATGGTGGCGAATATGTTGCCCTTGCCGGCGGCGCTGGCCATGGCAAAACCGCTGGTACCATGTTCGACCTTTACCCGGGAAACATCCACGCCATATTCTTTCAAGCCGTCGTATAGGAAAGTCCCCATAAAATCATCCCCCACCGCTCCGGCCATATATGTAGGAAGTCCCAATTTGGCGCATTGTACCGCCTGATTCGCCCCCTTTCCTCCAGGACAAATTTCAAAAGATTCTGCGGTGAGGGTTTCTCCCTTTTGGGGGAGATGAGCGGTTCTTAAAATGTAGTCATAGTTGAGACTGCCAATTATCAAGACTGTATTCCTGTCCATGATCAACCTCTGTTACCGCCGTGCTTTGATAGCGGCTTATTTTCCGCTATGTGATTTCTTGCTGATCATTGAGGACAGCGTAGCCTGAATAACTTCAAAGTAGGCGGCTATAACAATGATAATACCGGTAACAATGAACTGCCAGAAGGTACTGACACCGGTTATGATAAGTCCGATTTTCAGAGCCGCCAGCAACAGCGCGCCGAATAATGTCCCCACAATGCTTCCCCGTCCGCCGGCCATTCTGGTTCCCCCTATGGCTGATGCCGCAATCGCGTCCAGCTCATATCCCTGTCCTGTGGCGGGTTCACCGGTTCCCAGGTTTGCCAGCATTATCATTCCCGCAAAGGCGGCGCAAACTCCACAGATAAGGTATGAGATAATTTTTACCATATCTACATTTACCCCGGATAATTTTGCCGCTTCCTCATTGCTTCCAACCGCGAAGAGATAATTACCGTACCGAGTCCGCTGCAACAATATATGGGTTACAATCACGATTGCCAGAAGAACCAGAACTGATATGGGGATATCCCCGATAATTCTGGCACCTAATGTACGCCGGAAAACGGGGGGAATATTCAGTACCGGCCAGCCTCCGGTCACCACATAAGCAAATCCCCGGTAGATACTCATGGTACCCAAGGTGGCAATGAAGGGCTGTAGGTGCATTTTGGTAATCAAAAGTCCGTTAATTGTTCCCAGTGCCGCCCCGATAAGGGCTCCGATGCCAATAGCTGCCACGGGCGGAACTCCCCCTACAGTGACACTTCCCACCGCTACAATTACAATTGCAAAAGTACATCCTACCGAAAGATCGATACCCCCGGAAATAATCGCAAAGGTAATGCCGATGGCCAGAATACCGTTCATGGTAGCCATTTTTACGATATCGATCATATTACCGGTGGTAAAATACGATGGATCAAGGATAGTGAAGATCAGTATCATAATGATCAACGCGATTAATACACCCAGTTCCCTGCTGAAATTTTTCATTTTTAACCGATTCATTTGCTCTGTTCCCCCATAGCATGATTAAGTATAGTTTGTTCGGTGAATTGAGATTTTTCCAATTCAGCCATTTTTTCCCCTTCATAAAAAACTATGATCCGGTCACTGATTCCGATAATCTCGGGCAGTTCCGAAGAAACCACGATGATTGACTTGCCTTCCATGACCATATCTTCCATCAGTTTGTATATTTCCATCTTCGCGGCCACATCAATGCCCTTAGTGGGCTCATCAAAGATGAGGATATCTATATCAGCGGAAAGCCACCGGGCTAATATCACCTTTTGCTGGTTTCCCCCGGACATATTTTGGGTCAAGAAGTCAGGGTCCCGGGGATTTATTTTTATTTTTTCTGCTACCTGTCTATACCCCGCATATTTTTTTTTGCTATCCACAAAACCATGGGTTAAATATTTTTGCAGACAGGAAATGGCCGCATTATCCGCATTGGAAATAAATTTGATAAAACCCTGAGTTTTCCGTTCTTCCGGTACGAGTCCGAGGCGAAGCTTCAGGGCATCCCGGGTATTACGGATAGCAACATTCCTGCCGTTGACCATAATTTCTCCGGATGATTTTTTGTCCGCACCGAAGATGGTCCGCATTACTTCCGTTCTGCCAGCGCCCACCAGTCCGAAAAACCCGAGAATCTCTCCTTTTTTCAACTCAAAGCTGATATCATTAAAGTATTGTTTTCTGCTTAAGGAGTTTACTTTCAGAACCACATCATCCCGGACATAACTCATAGTACG
>JAITNP010000039.1 GCA_031290455.1 Treponema sp.
TGGGCCTGTGAACTGCATGTTCACGCGGAAGAGTGGACCAGCCGTGGGATCAGCGACCTGGTGCTGAATTTTGAAAGGGACATCTATGTTATTGAGCTGAAAGTCGGATCGGTAAAGACCGCCTTGCAGCAGATCAAAGACCGGGGCTACGCGGAAAAGTACGCCGCTGCCCCGTACCTTGCGATGATAGGCATTGAGATAGACACGGAAAAGCGGAATCTGAAAGAATATGGGCTTGAATTGGCAAGTAAAACAAGCCCAGTCTCCGCAGAACGCTAAAAAAACCACCTGTAAAGTTTCCATTGGGAACTCCTGGGTGGCTTTTCTATGACTCAGGTAATAGCGTTACACCGCCATCCCCTCTTTTCTCATCTCCGGTTGCTCTTTTTCCATCAACTTGGATACCCCGGAAATTGCCACCATGATACCTAATGCCAGAAGCAGTATGGCGAAGATGAACTGTAAGCCGTCCACTCCGAACTTGAAGGTACCGTTAAATAACTTACTACCCTTGTTCTGAATGGTAATGGCCAGGGCTGCAAAGGTAACCACCAGCATAGCGAACATGGGAACGTAGAGCATGGTACCTTGACGTTTGGTCTTTTTAAGGAACACCGCGCAGGCGATTAAGGCCAGGGCCGCGAGGAGTTGGTTTGCCGAACCAAAGAGGGGCCAGATATTCTGATACCCTAGGATCGCCAGGAGATAGCCGAGGAACAGGGTAAACAGGGTGGCAACGTATTTGTTGGACAGGACCTTTGCAATGGGCGCGGGCTGCTTTCCCGGTTCAAGTTCCTCGGTGAAGAGTTCCTGGAAGGCAAGGCGTCCTACACGGGCAACCGAGTCCAGGGAGGTAAGGGCAAAGGCGGAGACCGACAAGGTGATGAGGGTAAAGATAATGTTTGCTGGCAGCCCCAGCTTGGTGAGGAAACCGGCCACTGCGGAAGCGAAAATCTGCGGCGGCGTTACGATGCCTTCGGGAAGTTTACCCCCTACGGTCAAAGCACCCACCGCGATAAGGGCCAATACCGCGAGCAGACTTTCCACCAACATGGCGCCAAAGGATATGGGAAGTATATGCTTCTCGTTATCGATCTGCTTGGAAGCTGTGCCGGAAGCAACCAGGCTATGGAACCCGGAAACCGCACCGCAGGCTACGGTTACAAAGAGAATGGGGAAGAGGGTATTGTTGCCCACCTTAAAACCGGTAAAGACCGGAATATTGATCGCCGGTGCGGTAAACACGACGCCGATAAAGGCCCCTGCAATCATAGCGACCAGGAGAAAGGAATTAAGATAATCCCGGGGCTGTAGCAGCGCCCATACCGGGGTAATGGAAGCGATAAAGATATAGGCGAACACGATATAGAGCCAGATGTTCTTTGCCACATAGATGGGGAAGGTAAGCCCCAGGGCGATGGAAAGCACCAGAAGCCCCACCGCGATAATGCCACTCACCAGACCTGAAGGCTTGGACTTCCTAAGAAAGACCCCCAGTCCTACTGCGGCAACGATAAAAAGCAGGGAAGTCGTGGCGACTGAAGCATTGGCAAGCACTTTTTCACCTGCTGCATTAAAACCTCCAAAGGTTCCCGCCACAATATCCGCAAAAGCGGCAACCACCAGGATAGAAAATAGCCACACAAAGAGCAGGAAGAGCCGTTTGCCGGTTTTCCCGATATAGGTTTCGATAATGTAGCCTATAGTCTTGCCCTTGTTTTTTACCGAGGCATAGAGAGCGGAAAAATCCTGAACCGCACCGAAAAATACCCCACCAAAGAGGATCCACAGCAGCACCGGCAACCAGCCGAACATAGCGGCTTGAATAGGCCCGTTTATCGGTCCGGCTCCGGCTATCGAAGCAAACTCGTGGCCGAAAACCACACTGGGTTTGGCAGGCACATAGTCTACCCCATCCTCGAATTCATGGGCGGGGGTTTTCTTGTTGGGGTCGATCCCCCATTTCTTCGCCAGCCAGCGTCCATAAAAGACGTAGGCTAGGAGTAGCACCACTGCCGCAATGACAAGCATTACTAAACCATTCATGTTCATTCCTCCACTGAAATGATTAAATAGTAGTATGGTTTGATAATTGAGATTTTGTCAAGCAATTTACAAAAATAAAGAAGCCTTTTCACCAGTTCGTTTTTATCACCCCGTAATCTTCCAGGTTGTCCAGCAAATCAGCGCCGCAGAGCGTATCTCCCCGATAGGAAAACTGCGTGTAATGTACTGTTGCAGCGTTTTTCCTCCCTGGTGTAATCCTTGACATACCCATCGCGTATTTGCAGGTCTCAGTCATGAAGAGGTCCACGTTGGCAAAAAAATTCAGCCACATACGAAAATTCATCTTTTCCTCTTTAAATGTCACTGAAATGAGAAAAAATTAATTTATGAGCCGAAGCTGTTCGAAAATGTCATATTTTTGAACGAATTCATTTGACAGCAACAGATTAAAGTTATATTCTACTTACAAAATTAGATTGAGCTAACTTTTAAGGAGTGTTTATGAAATGGGATTTTCAAGATTAAGAACGAGAATAACCAACTTTCGTTCGAAAAGGAGGGCACTCTCGACGGCATAGTTCCCCACTGGGCTATTTCCAACGGTAAGTACGTGCTGGAATCCAAGGCTGGTACTGCTCCCGGAAAAGTCAAGGTATGGAAATGGAACGGCGCCAGCGCGCCGACTGTTGTGGGGACCGCCGATACTGGCGACTCCGGCTCCGTGCGGGGTTACTCGTTTGATGCGGAAGATGCCAATACGGCCTATGCCTTCGGTGTTGGTGTGTCATTAGGGAAGGTGTTCAGCATTAACCTGACTACTGCGGCGGCTACGGAAGTCTTCACTATTACTACGTGGAACATATCCGGCAGGACTGGGGCGACCAAGCATACCTTAGGCATGGTTTGGAATTTGGAACATCGGAAGGCTGGCACGGATAATTACTACGTACTTTCCGGCACGGTTTCTTCTGGGCAGCAACCTCTTGATGCCGATGGCAATAATACCGGTACTGCAACAACCAACAGCCTGAACGGTGTTCTGGTGCTGAAGAACCCGACAAGCGAGACGGCGACTAGCGGGGCCGCAGTGGTGAGCGCCGCGACAGACAGCTCGTATACAACGGCGGTGCGTACTATGAAGACCTTCAAGAATGCGGCGGGCGAGATTTTCTACGCCGCGAAGAATTACACGGCAAACCCCGCCTGGGGCGCCACGCCCTATGTATTGCAGCTCCGTAAGATAAACTAGCGTTTATTAAGCGGATTTTGAGGCAGATTGAGCACAGATTTTTTGCACAGGGGAGGCGGGGAGCCTCCCATTTTTTGGCGCAGTTCGGGGCATACTGATGATCCTCATTGACAACCTGATAAATATAATATACCTTATATGAGGCATTGCCGTTACGCCTGGTAAAAGTAGATATGATAAAGGCATTAAAATTATCATGTAAATATAATGCGTATGATGCATATTATTTGGAGACATCATATAGATTAAATGTACCTTTATTAACATTGGATGGATCAATGAAAAATATTGGTAAAGACATAAAAATAACTATTTTGGAGATGTGAAAATGAAAATCTATAACGAAGCAAGGCAAAATTTCTCAACTGTATTAAATACCGCATTAAAGGAAGAGGTAATAATTACACGCAAAGATGGCAATAGATTTCAATTAGTTCCAATAAATAAAAAAGTAAAAAAATCACCCTTGGATATTGAGGGAATAGATACAGATATTACAACGCAAGAAATAATAGATGTACTAAGAGAATGTAGAGCAGGAACTATAGCAACCTCTTAACAATGTATACGCATTATGCGTACAATATGGATATGAAGTTTCAAGAGATTGAACGGATCATCTTGAAAGACGGCTGGGCGCTTAAAGCAGTGAAGGGTTCACATCATCAATACATCCATCCGACAAAGCCGGGCAAGGTAACCATCCCCTATCATACTGGGGATATTGCGCCGGTGATTATCAAGTCTATCCTGAAACAAGCCGGGCTATAGGGGGTAAACAATGAAACTTATATATCCTGCGATTTTTTATGAAGGTGAAGGCGGCTATGCAGTAGAAGTGCCGGATCTTCCCGGGTGCACCAGCGGAGGGGCCTCTCTTGCCGAGGCTATCATCATGGGGACCGATGCCGCTTCTGGCTGGGTTCTTACCGAGTTGGAGGATGGAAAGCCGATTCCCAAGGCAAGCGCCGTTACGGATATTCACCCTGATGAGGACGACGGCTTTATCAGTATGCTGGTACTTGATATGGACACCTACGCCGAGAAGTACGGCAATAAGGCGGTACGGAAAAACCTGACGATCCCGGCCTGGCTTAATACCTTTGCGGAATCAAAGCACGTAAACTTTTCGCAGATTTTGCAGGAATCCCTTATGGAGTAACGTCGCCCTGAAAACTAAAGAAGCTGTTTCACCAGTTCGTTTTTTATCACCCCGCAATCTTCCAGGTTGTCCAGCATATTGGCGCCGCACAGCGTGTCCCCTCGATAGAAAAACTGCGCGTAATGGGTACTGTCGCAGCGTTTTTCCTCCCTGGTGTAATCCTTGACTTCTCCGATCCCGATGAAATCCATGCCCATGAAGTGGGTGATATTGTGGGGAATCTCACCGGTATAGGCCGCTTCCTGGCCGGCCATGTTGAGGCCCGCTATGCGGCCCTGTTTGCGGGCGTTGGCCAGCAACCCGATCACCTGGGATTCCCCGGTGAGCAGGTTCAGGCCCATGCAGCAGTCTCCGGCGGCAAAGACCCCGGGGGCGCTGGTCCGCTGGTACCGGTCTACCAGGATCCCTTGCCGGGCCTCGATTTCTGTCCGGTCAATGAAGCCGGTGTTTGCCCGGACGCCGATGCAGGCCATGAGGAGGTCCGCTTCTTCGGGCGGGCCTCCGTCGCTAAACCTGGCCTGGATACCGCCCTCTGGCCGCGCTTCAACACCCTCAATACCAGCGGAAAACCGAAGCGCCACCCCCATGCTTCGCAGCCGTTCTTCAATGATGGCGGCGCAATCAGGGTGAGCGGCCAAGGGGAAGATCCGGGGGGCCATATCCGCCAGACACACTGCCACCCCGAGGTGGTGGAACAATTCCACCAGCTTGATGCCCACCATGGACGCCCCCACCACCAGGGCTTTTTTCGGCTTTTTTTCCAGGGCTGCTTTCAGGCGGATGGCATCCTCAGCAGTACGCATCGGGTAGATGTTCTTTCCATCACTGCCGGGAAAGGGCGGGATAAACGGCGACGCTCCTGAGGCGATCAGGCATTGATCGAAGCTGAGGGTAAAGCCCTGGGCATTGGTTACGGTGCGCTCCTTCACCGAAAGCTTGGTAACCGGCGCGCCCAGGTGCAGGATCACCCCGTGATCGGTAAAAATCCCCTGGGAATCCCCATAGGGGAACATGGTGGCATACTCAATTTTACCTGCCGCATAGTAACTGGTGAGCATTGGATTGTAGGGCGGCAGCGAACCGGCGCCAAACACATGAATCTCCCTATCATCACCGCTTTGCCGCAGGGCTTTTACACATTCCACCGCAGCAATACCGTTGCCGATGATGGCAATGGCTTTTTTACCTGACAAATCCACGACGCTCCACCTTACTTTGTTCCCGTTCCCTGGGCCGCGTTCACCAGCTTTTCCAGATAAACCTGTTCCTTTGTCCCCTGCACGGTGTTGGGTATGCCAAATTGCAGGGCTTCCGTGGGGCAGACCCGCACACAGGCCGGTTTCAACCCCGCTTTCACCCGCTCGGCGCACAAGGTGCATTTATACAGCTTGTCCCTGGTGTCATACCGGGGGATACCGAAGGGGCAGGCCAGCGCGCAGCTATGGCAGCCGATGCAGATATCCCGGTTGACCGATACGCTGCCAGTTTCCCGGTCCTTTGCCAGAGCGCCGGTGGGGCAGCCCACCACGCAGGGGCTTTCCTTGCAGTGGCGGCAGGCCACCGACAGATACCGGAAACCCGCGTTGGGATAGGTCCCGGTTTCCACCTGGTAGATCCGGCGATAGGACGGCTCCCCCTTTTCAGGGTAGATGTCGTTTTGATCCATGCACGCCACCACACAGGCGCCGCAGCCCACACATAAATCCCAATCCAACAGAATCGTTTTTTCCATCTTTTCTATTTTTTCCATCTTTTCCACCCAACGCCCCCTCACACCTTTTCCACGCTGCACAGCGCGGATTTGAACCCGGGAAATCCAGAAATCGGATCCAGATAATCCTTTTCAAACAGCTCGTTTACATCTGCCTGGCCAAAACCGTGGTACATGCACACCATGCCCGGCTGCACCATCTGGGTCAGGTTTACCTTCACCCGGATAGCCCCCATAAGGGTGGACAGCCGCACCTCGTCGTCCTGGCGAAGCCCCAGGGCTTCGGCATCCACAGGATTGAGATCCGCCGAGGGGTGGTTTGGCCGCAGGCTGCTGGGCCAGGAGAGGCGGTACGTCCGGGTGTGGACAAACATGGGCAGCCGGGAACCGGTATTCAAGATCAAGGGGTATTTCCTTGCCAGTTCCGGCGACGCCTCCCGGCTGTATTTCGATGGACGGTACACCGGCAGCGGATCAAACCCAGGGCGCTCCTGATAGCGGGCGATCACCGTGGAGACAAACTCCATTTTTCCGCTGGGAGTTTTGAACCCACCGGTTTCGTATTTCCGCTCTGGTAAAATCCGGGGATTGGGCACGAACATGCCCCCGGGGTGCTTTTTCAGCTCCGCCGTGGTCATGCCGCTCGGCTCAAGGATCCAGTCGATGCTGGCCTCATAGCCTGCCCGGAACAAGGCGTCCTCCGGGCAGAGCCGCTCGGCCAAGGCGTAGATGATATCCGCGTCGGAGCGGGACTCATACAAGGGCGGGATGGCCGGCTGGGTATAGAGAACATAGCCCATATTGTAACAGCGGAGTTCGCTGCGCTCCATGGAAGTGCAGGCCGGCAGCACAAGGTCCGCGTATTTGCAGGTCTCGGTCATGAAGACGTCCACGTTGACCAAAAAGTCCAGGTCCTCAAGACTGCGCCGCATTCCCAGGGAATCCGGCCACATACGGAAGTTCATCCCAAAAGCGAGGATGGCCCGGATGGGATAGGGCCTGCCCGAGCGGATCTGGTCGGGAATGGACATGGCCTGGGCCTGACCATCCGCCACATCCATCCACACCGGGAACTCCTCGGCTCCGATCCGTTGGGCCATTGCGGAAAAAGCCCGGGACTGCTCAAACTCATGCTCCCGGGTGGCGAAATTACCGGCTTGATACACGAAGCTGGGAGGATTGACCAGGTTCCCGCCCTTCACATCGTAGTTGCCCGTGAGGCCCACCAGCATGAAGACGGCCCGGTAGTTTTGGAGGCCGTTGGTATGATGCACCACCGGTGCCGAGCTGGGCATGATGCAGGCGTTTTTAACCGTGGCAAACATGCGGGCCGCAGCAACGATCTTATCCGCCGGCACCCCGGTCAGTTCCTCCCCGCGGGCCGGGGGAAAGGTCTGGATATATGCCCGGTATTCCTCAAAACCGTAGGTGTAGTTCGCGACAAAATCCTTATCGTACAAGCCTTCGCTGATGATGACGTTGGCCATGGAAAGAGCCAGGGCGCCGTCGGTACCAGGGCGCAGTTGTAAATGGATGTCCGCACGGGAAGTGGTGGGAGTCTGCCGGGGATCCACCACGATCAGCTTCATCCCCCGTTTAAGCCCCCGGAGCACTGCTTTGGCCACACCGGGGTTGGTATGAAAGGGATTGGAACTCCAGACCAGCAGACAGTTGGTATTGGGCAGATCCGGTCCTCCGGGTAAGCCAAACACCAGACGCTGGGCCATGGCCATGGCCTGGTAACAGGTACTGGATTCGGTGGCGTAATTCGGGGAACCGAAGCTATGGGCCAGGCGTTTCAGATAAGGCCGGAACCATTTGGTATACCCCGCGAAGAACACCACCGATTCAGGACCGGTCTCCACCTTGGCCTGATGCAACTTTTCCCCGATAGTATCCAGGGCTTCGGCCCAAGTGATGGGCTGGAAGGTCCCGGAACCCTTGGGACCCACCCGTTTGAGGGGCGTCCGTATCCGCTCCTCACTGTACAGATACTGGCGATTCGCAGCGCCCTTGGAACAGAGGGACCCTTTGCTGTAAGGATTTTCCTCGCTCCCCTCCACCTTTATCACCTGTCCGTCTTTTACATAGAGATCCAAGCCGCATTGCGTCATCGGATCACATATCGCACACACCGATTTTTTAATTTCAATACCGGTCTCCGGTCCTGCTATCTTCCCTTTCAGCAGATTACCTATATTTTGCATTTCCTGCTCCCTTCAT
>JAITNP010000110.1 GCA_031290455.1 Treponema sp.
AAAGCCCGCGTCTTCCGCCCTGCTGGGCGGGAGCATCATCGTGGCGGCAGTGATGGTTTCCTCATTAATAAGTACCCTGCGCCAGCGGTAGAACGCATGGGCACGCCTTGGCGCTCTATGCAGATCCTCGCCTTGGGGGGTGTAGGTATACCGGGGCAGGAGTTCCTCCAGAAATCCGTATTCTACTTCTCTGTTGGGAAAACCTAAGGTGTACTCGTCCAGTTCTTTATCATAGTGCCTGATAGTAACATAGCCGCTTTGGTAGAGCATGAAAACAAAGCGCTTAATAAGGCAGGGGATAAAACGCTGGTGGTATATATTCTTAAGAAATCAGGAGAACCTGACTGAGAAATAAAAGACGACATGTGCGGACTTGATGGAAAAACAGCATGATGTGAACCGTGCATGGCACAGGCGGGAACGGTTAAAGGAATTCTGGGAATGTACCGACGAATCATCAGCGGGTCAATTATTTAAGGAGTGGTATTTTTCTGCGACGCATTCCCAGCTTGCTCCGGTTATAAAGGTTGCCAAGATGCTCAAGAGGTATTTTGAAAATAGTATAACGTATTGGACGCATCGTATATCAAACAGTTTTGCTGAAGGTATAAACAGCGTTATCCAGCATATAAAAGCTACTGCCCGCGGCTTTAGAAACTTCCAAAACTATCGTACTTCTATACTTTTCTATTGCGGTGGACTAGATCTTTACCCATAGAATAGCCGGAAGAGCCTGCTTTCGCGGTTTTTGCGGTTTAGTATCTTTTCATACACTTTGGCGATGTAAAGCAGTATCCTCAAGGGCATGTTGGGGTTGATGGTACTCTGGTGTTCCAGCACGAGGACCAGCATATCGCCAATCTCGAAGGAAATGTCGTTGATCCGGCCCATAAAGAGGGCGTCTTCCAGGGTGTTTATGGTTATCGGTATGGAAGGGTCCACGGGGATGCCTTTTAAGGCGCTGTAGAGCTCCCGCAAGATATCCAGATCGTTGAAAAGGAGGGTGAATACGCTGTCTTTGTACTGCCTGTTTACGCTCATGAGTGCCTCTTAAAATAAGTATAGCATAAGATTCAATGTAAGCATAGGGCCGAAGCGGTGGACATAGCAGACCAGGGGGATGAGTCGTTATTGGTGAATGAAGAGGACATGATTAAACGATGTATAAGTACTGGCAACCGGTTAAGAAATCCGAAGTCCTTAACCGGTTGACAGTGGATAATTGATATCAGATAATTGATATCAATGGATAGGTTCTCGTTCAAAAAAGGGGTTCTCATAGCATGCACGCTGTGCATCATCCTCGTTTCTCTTTTTTCCGTGGCCTTTATCCTGACCCATATCGATCATGACTGTACCGGGAGCAATGATTGTCCGGTCTGTTTGCAGATTGAGGGGGCTCAAAATCTGCTCAAACAACTGAGAACCATGGCCGTCGTCGTCCCTGCCGCGGCCCTTGCGATTCCAGATATCCGGTCCTTAGGGAATCCCCGGTTTTTTTCGGTTTATCCTATCACCACAATCACCCTGAAAGTACGACTCAATACCTGAGCCATCTTCAAAACACTGGAAATGCCAGAAAAGCACTCCTGGTACATGCAGGCCGGTGGGGACGCAAATTTCCGGAGCTTTGCAAACGACTCTGCTTGGAGGTTATGATTATGAAAGGATTATTGATAATGACGGGTATGTTCCTGTCTTGTGCGGCGTTGCTCGTTGCGGGCGGACAAAGGGATAGGGCTGTTGATAGCAACGCTACCGGGAAACCGAAGGTGGTAGCCACGATTTTCCCACCCTTCGATTTTACCCGGGAAATTGCGGGGGAGCGGGTGAACCTTGCCATGTTGCTTCCACCGGGAACGGAAAGTCACTCCTACGAACCCAGCCCCCAGGATATCATCACCATACAAAGGTGCGATATTTTTATCTATGGGGGTGGGGAATCTGATGCATGGGTGGATCGGGTTTTGGATTCCATGGATGCGGGCAGGATGAAAATAGTACGTCTTATGGACTGTGTTGAGGCGGTGGAAGAAGTAATCGTGGAAGGCATGGAAGCGGAATCAGAACCGGGAGGCGCGGAAGCAGCTTCGGAATACGATGAGCATGTCTGGACTTCCCCCAAGAACGCCATGCTCATTGTACAGGCGATCTCCCGTGTTCTCTGTGAGGTGGATGCAAAGAACGCCCTCGAATATCAGCGCAATACGGTCGCGTATTGTGCAAAACTGGATACCCTTGATGCCGCATTTCAGGAGGTTGTAGCCGGGGCAGCGAGAAAGACCATCGTTTTTGGGGACCGGTTCCCTTTCCGGTACTTTGCCGAGGCCTACGGCCTCTCCTATTTTGCCGCCTTTCCAGGATGCTCCACCGAGACGGAACCGAGTGCCGCGACGGTGGCCTTCTTAATCAACAAGGTCAAGGCCGAGAAAATTCCCGTGATATTTCATATTGAGCTTTCTAATGAACGGATGGCTGATACGATCAGCGAAGCGACCGGGGCGAAAAAACGGCTCTTCCATGCCGGCCATAATATCACCAAAAGGGATTTTGAACGGGGGGTAAGTTATATGGAGCTGAGTTATCAAAATCTGGATAATCTCAAGGAGGCGTTGCAGTAATGGCGCTTATCACCGGTCAGGACGCTTCCTTTGGGTATGCAGGAAATATTGTGGTCCGGGACCTTAACTTTTCGGTTGAGCAGGGCGATTACCTCTGCATCGTTGGAGAGAACGGTTCTGGTAAAAGTACCCTTATCCAGGGGCTGTTACGGCTCAAAGCGCCGGAACAGGGCAGTATCTTGATGGGTGATGGGCTTAGAGCTTACGAAATCGGCTATCTGCCTCAGCAGGTGGCCGCCCAGAAGGACTTCCCCGCCGGGGTGTATGAGGTGGTATTATCCGGGCGGCTCAACAGCCGGGGTATCCGGCCTTTTTATTCTCAGCGGGATAAACGGGTGGCGAATGAAAACCTTGAACGCCTGGGTATCGCCCCTATCCGGGGGCGCTGTTACCGGGAGTTATCCGGCGGACAGCAGCAACGGGTACTCCTGGCCCGGGCCCTCTGCGCCTCCCAGAAGCTGCTCCTTCTGGATGAACCCACGGCGGGGCTTGACCCCCTGGTAACCAAGGAGGTGTATCGCGTACTCGAAACCATAAACCGGGAAATGGGGATTACCATCATCATGGTTTCCCATGATATTGAGGGGGTGGTGCGATCCGCGAACCGGATACTGCACCTCCGCAACAAACAGCTTTTTTTTGGGACCACCGAAGCATATATGCAATCCGAGCTGGGTACGCGTTTTTTGGATGGGCACCGGGAGCAGGAAACAAATGATTAACACCTTACAGGAAATGTTTTCCTACACCTTCCTCATCAGGGCGGTCATCGTGGGCCTGCTGGTTTCCCTGTGCGCGGCGCTTCTGGGGGTGAGCCTCGTGCTCAAACGCTACTCCATGATCGGCGACGGCCTGTCCCATGTGGGCTTCGGGAGTTTAGCCATTGCCACGGCCATGCATCTGGCGCCCCTGACCGTTTCCATCCCGGTGGTGGTTGCCGCGGCTTTTCTGCTGCTCCGGCTCAGTGAAAACAGTAAGATTAAAGGAGACGCTGCCATTGCCTTGCTTTCTACCGGCGCACTGGCGATTGGGGTAATCGTCATATCCATGACGACTGGTATGAATACCGATGTGTGCAATTACCTGTTTGGCAGTATCCTGGCGATGAGCAAAAGTGATGTGTACTTGAGCATTGTGCTGTCGGTAGTGGTACTGGTACTGTTTGTGTTGTGTTATAATAAGATTTTCGCGGTTACTTTTGATGAAACCTTTGCCACTGCAACCGGTACCAAGGCCCATGCTTACAATATGATCATCGCTTTTTTAACCGCCCTTACCATTGTGTTAGGTATGCGGATGATGGGAGCCCTGCTCATTTCGAGCCTTATCATCTTTCCTGCCCTCACTGCCATGCGGGTCTGTAAGACCTTCAGGAGTGTAACCATAAGTTCTGCGGTTATTTCAGTGGTTTGTTTCTTTATTGGCGTGGTGATTTCATATCTCTACGCTACTCCTACGGGCGCGAGTGTCGTCCTGGTCAATATGGGAGCATTTATGCTGTTTTGGATAATCAGTACTTTTAACAGGAGAAGAGTATCATGAAAAGACTATGGATTTTATTGGTAGTATCACTATTTTTGGCAATGGGCTGTAGTAAACAGTCCCTATCGGTCCAGAGAAATAACGCCGGAACCCGGTCGGTGACGCTGCCGGGGAATTTTTCAACGGGAAACCTTCCAGAAAATCCCGATACGGTGGCGGCGAATAATGCTGGGCAGCCTCGGGGAAAGCTCAGTTTGGTTGGCGAGTCTGTTGAAATAAAAGAAAAGCTCTTCATCGCCCAGACCAACGAGATTTACCTGAACCCCGAGGATTATATGGGTAAGACCATTAAACTCGAAGGCTTGTTTAAAACCCAAGCCTATACTGGCAGTGATACGGGCTATCATTTTGTCCTTCGTTACGGTCCTGGCTGCTGCGGGAATGACGGCAGCGCAGGCTTTGAAGTGGCTTGGGATACGCCGGAGGTGGACTATCCACCAGATGACCAGTGGGTTGAGGTGGTGGGGGTTCTGGACAGCTATGAGGAAGAGGGGTATCCCTATTTATATCTCAGTCTGTCATCACTAACGGTGAAAGAAGACCGGGGAGCGGAATTTGTGAGCCAGTGAGATCGGCTATGGTTCTTGCCGGGCCTGTTCCAATTCCGCGGCCTTTGCTTCCCATTCCCGGGTTTTGGCTTCAATAGCCGCGGTGGCTTTGTCAAGGTTGAGCTTAATCGCCTTTGCCTTTTCTCCGTTACTATAAATTTCCGGCTTTGCCAGTGCTTCTTCCAGCCGGGTCTGCTCTGCTTCCAGCTCCTCCAGGGCTTTGAGGATCTCCCCTTCCTGCCGTTCCAAGCGCCGGATACGGGTCTGCCGTTGTTTATCCGCCTCCCGGCGTTCCGCCGCACCCAGGGGCGCGGCCTGGATGAACATGGTTTGCAGTCCAGGTTTCGGCAGGGCCGCTGAGGACGGTTTCGCCTTTTCTTCGGAAACAGAGGTCTTCCCGGAAGCGGCGGCTTCCCGCTCAATGCGGTCCAGGTAATAGGCGTAGTTCCCATAAAAAAGCCGGGGAACACCGGCTCCAGGCCCCCCGGAAGAAAGTTCCAGGGTCTTGGTGGAAAGGGCCTCCATGAAAGCCCGGTCATGGGAAACAAAGATGATGGTCCCGGTAAAACGGTGCAGGGTGTCCAGGAGTATGTCCTTGGAATAGAGGTCCAGGTGATTGGTGGGTTCGTCCAGGATGAGGAGGTTCATGGGCTTGAGGAGCATCTTGAGGAGGGCGAGACGGCTCTTCTCCCCCCCGGACAGGACCGAGAGGGGTTTATACCCGTCGTCCCCCCGAAAGAGAAAACTGCCGAGCATATCCCGCACCTTGGGGATGAGTTCCGTGGGGGCCTCCTGCTCCATACATTCCAGTACCGATTCAGGGCCGGTCATAGTTTCCGCCGCGTCCTGGGAGAAATACCCCGCCGAAATACCCGCGCCGTACTGGAGGGTCCCCTCAAAATCCGGGTCCACCCCGGCAAGAATTCGCAGGAGGGTAGTTTTCCCCGCCCCGTTCCGGCCTACCACCACGAGCTTTTCCCCGGATTCAAGGACCATATCCAAGCCCCGTAAGACCCTCCGCTGCCCATAGCTTTTCCCGATACCTTCTAAGGTGAGGGCTATGCGGCCTGCATGGGGAGGCGGTGGAAAGGTGATGCTGATCTTCTTGAGGGATTCGGGGATTTCGATGCGTTCCATCTTTTCGAGCTTCTTGATCCGTTCCTGGACCATGGCGGCTTTGCTGGCCTTGTAGCGGAACCGGCGGATCAGGTCATCTGCCTTGGCGATCTCCTCCTGCTGGGCGGCGTACCGTTTGGTCAGACTTTCCAGTTCGGTTTCCCGGACCTTTTCGTAGGCGCTGTAGTTCCCCGGGTACCGCTTGAGGCTGCCCTGGAAGAGTTCGTATACCTCGGTAATGGTAACATCCAGGAAGTAGCGGTCATGGGAAACGAGGAGATAGCCTCCGGTAAAGGCACGGAGCCAGCCCTCAAGCCAGGCCCGTGCTTCAATGTCCAGGTAGTTGGTGGGTTCGTCAAGAAGCAGGATGTCCGGGGCCTCCAGGAGCACCTTGGCCAAGGCGATACGCATCTGCCAGCCCCCGGAGAATTCCTCCACCGGCCTATCCAGGTCAGCTTCGGTAAACCCAAGCCCCCCAAGAACCATGGCAATGGTTTGTTCCCGCCGGTAATACCCGGAATTTTCCACCCCTTCCTGGAGCCGGTGATAGGCTTCCAAAAGAACCGTGGTGTGATTATCGTCGTTTTTGGCCTGTTCCAGGGCCCGGCCCAGGGCTTCCATTTCGGCGAGCATGGCAATAATCGCTTGATAAGCGGTTTCCGCCTCCTCCTCCAGGGTCCGTCCCCGGTGGACTATCCCCGACTGGGGAAGATAGGATATCCGGCTTCCCTTCTGGATCGCCCGATCCCCTGCATCAGGGGCACGAGTACCCGCGAGAACCTGCATGAGGGTTGATTTCCCAGATCCGTTGGCCCCCGCAAGACACAACCGGGAACCGGCGGATAGTGCGAGGTTCACCTCCTTGAGGATATCCCGGTCCCCAAAGGCAAGGGAAACCCGGGAAAATTGCGCAAAGGCCATAAATCAGAAACCCCCGGGCTGTTCAGCCCTAAAGAACAGTACAATGCGCGCGGTGGCCCGTCTGAGCACCGTTACCCCCTCGATGTTTGCCGGGGGCACATACTCGATACGGAAGCCCTGGCTGTCCAGGGTGTACATGAAAGGTACCACCGTGTCATGCCCGCCTATCCCGTCAAAATGGAGGGAAAATGCCCCGTTATACTGGCTCTGGAGGGATGGATCCAGGAAAAGCCCCATGGTTATGGTCCCATGTCCGAGTGCCGAAGAAAGAATCACCTGGTTAATAACCAACAGATCATACCCGGTCCAGGTGAACCGTCCATCCACGGAAAAAGACAGGGCGCCGTAATTGGTGCTGATGAATCGTGGTCCCTGGTCATAGATAGTGTTGAAAAGACTTTCCCGGCGAACCGTTTCCTGGGCGATAAGATCCGCGACATCAACAGGCAAGGCCACGAAAAGCAGGGTCCGTAAGACGCCGCCGTTTTCGCTGTACTGTACCGCCAGGGTTGTATCGGAACGGAGGCTCATCTGGAGGGGAGCGCCCTCGAAACGCCAGGCACGGGCCCCATCGGAGCGGATCCTCGTGTAGGAGAAGGTCTTGTCCATGGTAGGCAGGTATATCTGGGCAATCCCCATGTCCTGGCCCGGGGCAAAATGCCAATGCTGGGCCAGATCTTCCAGGTCTATTTTATGGGAGGCAACCATGGTTCCGTACCATTCGGGAGACCAGGTTTTTGACAAAACCCGCTCCAGCTCCGGGTCCTCCTCTGCTGCTGCCACGATCTGGGTAACTGCCAAAGGCCCGCCGGAGTATTCAAACAGGTTAAGCCGGTAGGAAAAACAGTAGCCGGTGCTGCCGTTTTCCGTAAGTACCTCGTACCATGCACCAGGAAGGGGTGTTCCGTTGGCGCCTACCGCAGGAACCCCTTCGATTTTGGCCATAATCTTGATTATCTCCCCCATTCTGAGCCGGTATACCCGCCGGGCGTTGTTATCCGGGCTTTCCCTGATGGGAAGTCCATCCTGCAAGGTTTCCGCATAGGCCAGGGCAAATTCGGAAAAAGCATTCGCCCGTTTCTGGGCAGCGCTTTTCGTGCTAAAGGGTTCAAGCTGGGAAAGGGGAATCTCAAATTTATCCATAGGATTTCTCGCATTGCGGTATGCTTCAGGAATGCCGACCACCCAGCGCTTGTTTATATTCGACTTGATATACACCCGCAGGATGGTTCCTGAGGGAATGGCCGGCTCCTCTAGGGACCACAACAAGAGGCCCCAATCCAGATGTCCAGAGCAGGAAGTAACGATGCCTATCATGACCGGTGCAAGAAAAATCAAGAAAAACCGGTAATACTTTTTTCGAGCCGATATCATCACGGATACAGTGTACCAGAATTGAGGGTCAAAAACTAGGGAGCGGCCGGGGCGCGTGCATTAAATTTATTCCCGGGAAAAAGGAACAGGGATCCCAGGGCGCTCACTTCGCCGGCGGGGACCTGCCATGCCGTCGCCTTGACGCCGGGAACCTCCAACCAATCTTTGGCCATTGGGATCTTGGCTTCCCGCCGTCCGGGGAGCCAATCGGTTCGTTCTGCCATTGTTTCGCTCCTTTTTTACTAACTCACCTTACGCACAAGAAGAAGCCAGTCCGCGGATTTACGCGGATTATCGCTTCCAATCCGCGAAAATCCGCGTAATCTGTGGACCTTTTTTCATTTTTTGTAATCATGCGTAACATGAAATGAGGCATTGTCTACGGACAACTGCTTGTTTGTGCCTACGAATGGCCTTATCCGGTTTAAACTATGGGGCATAAGACCGGATATGGCGTTTTGCGTACCGCAAAACTCCGGGGCGGTCCTGTAAGGGATTGCCCTGCCCGGATCGGGAAAAGGCGTCTGGCACTGAATTTCGTGGGTACCCTGGTTCGGCGAGATACGGCATCAACGCTGAGTATTCGCACAGGGCTCAATCCAATCTCCTACCAGAACCCGAGCGTGAGCGCCCCAGGGATGTTCCTGCCCCGCAAGGCCGCTGATTATCGGCCACGATCTTCCTCACCTATCCTGAAGCCCGATACCAACGGCATTGACAACGGGATTAATCCCCATACAATAAACATAATGGCTGATAAACGTGGCTTATTGCAAAAAGCTATTGCATTGGGAAATAAGGCAACCAAGGTACCCTATCAGGCATATATAGAAAGCAACCAATCAATGCAAACAACAGATCCGGTCCCGGGGGATAGGGATGAAGCTTTACTTCCCTATGGAGACTTCCTTTCCACCGTCTCTTCAGCCCCGCCGCCGGGTACGTTCAAGGTGACGGCGCCGATAAGTGTAAAACTCATTAGCATCATCACCGTATTGATTTTGGTATCCTTGGGCTTACTCACCACCTTGGTATCCGTCCTGGTTACCAAAGATGCTCGTATCACGGCGGAAAACAATAATTTCAGCATTAATCAAAAGACCGCTGCAGTAACCGAAGCCATGCTCAGGACAATCCGGTTTGATGTCCAGGTGTTCCTCAATACGGTCGAGGCCCTGGACAGCGCTCCCCAGGAGCGGGATACGACCGGCCGGGAGGGGATAATCGGCGAGGTAGAAGCATACTTTTTCAGGCAAAGAAAGGATATTGCGGCGATTATCCTGATGCAGGCCCCGGAAGGATCAGACGCCCCCACCGGCCAGGAAGCGCCGGGAACCGGGCCTTTTAACCGGTCATTCATCAACACCCTGTTTTTTGAGAATCATGAGCTTGATACCGCAGATTTAGCCCCGTATCTGAGGCTTCAACAAGCTGCGGTGGTTCATTCCCAGGCAGGACAGGTGTTGCTGCAAAATGCCGCTCCGGCTTTCTCCATGCCCCTTGTGGCACTCTTTTTCCCTTGGCAACCTGAAGCGACTCCGGGAAACGGTGCAGCAGCGGATAAGCGCCCGCAAGCTGGGGGCCCGCTGAGTGCTGTGGTGTTTTTCTCTTCGGAAAATTTGACGGAAAACTTCGGATCCGGTGCGAATACCTCGTTTATGATCAATGATGAGGGGGATATCCTTATCCACTCGGATCAAAACCTGGTAAAAGCGCACAAGAACCTGCAACATATCGCCTTTGTTCAGGATATTTTGCAGGGCAGCCGGCATAATCCGGGGCAAGGGTATCAAAATCCCTATATCGACGAGGATAAGATCGAGTATTTCGGCGCTTTTCAGCGGATTTTTATTGGAAATACCGAGGGAAACGCGGTGGTGATTACTATTATTCAGCGGGATGTGGTGTTTGAAGGGATTCGGATGACGACGCTGCGGAACATATACCTTTCCGTGGCGGCCTTGTTCCTGGCGATCGACTTTATCTGGTTCTTTTCTCACACCATCAGCAGACCCCTGATACTCCTGTCCCGTGCGGCCTGGGAGATTGAGGAAGGGCGGTATAACCTGGACCTCCGGGTAAAAAACCGGGATGAGACCGGCGTTTTGACGAACAGCTTTATCAGCATGAGTTACGCCCTGGCAAATTTTGAGCGCTTTACCAATAAGACCATCGTGGCCATGGCCCGGAAGGGAAAACTCAGTCTGGGGGGCGCTTATAAAACTGCCACGGTTTGTTTTGCCTTTATCCGTGATTTTTCGGAAATGGCAGCAGAGTTTGACGCCCAGGAAGTGGTCGAATTTGTCAACGATTACCTCCGCCGGATGGTTCCCTGTGTTACCCATACCCGGGGTGAGGTGGATAAGTTTTTAACCCAGGGAGGGGTGGTGATCATGGCCCTCTGGGGTACCCTGGAATCAGCGGGAAGCCCGAAAAGGGATGCCCTCAACTGTATTAAAGCGGTGTTGATGATGCGCGCTTCCCTCTGCGCCTTGAACCATGAACGGCGGGAGCAGGGGAAACCCCTTATCAAAATGGGCTGCGGCATCAACACCGGAGCAGTGGTAGCAGGGCAAATGGGCAGCAATGAGCGCATGGAATACACGGTCATTGGAGATACGGTGAACTTTGCGGCCCGGGTTGAAGGACCGAATGAGGCCTTTGATACGGATATCCTGATTACTGAAAATACCTGGAACCTCGTCGGTCAATACCTGGTTACCACTGAAATGCCCGGGTTTGAGGTAAAGGGCAAAGAAAAGCCGGTCCGGGTTTTTGCGGTGGTTAACATGCAAAGCGGCGGAAGCGCCGGCAAGGAAGCGGAAGATATTTTGAAGGATTTGGAGAAACTCCCCGGGACCAATCCGCTGCTTGCCCGGCGTTGTGTCGGGCCGGAGGGTCCTACCACCTTGGCGGAGATGAGAGCGCGATGGGTAAGCTAAAAAAAGAAACTGACCGGTCCACGGGGCAGGAACAAGCAGCGGCGGTCACGGTTCAATTTCCCATTGGGGTAAAACTGGTCAGTATCATTTCCTTATTGCTGATCCTCTTTTTGGGGCTTATTACCGTCCTGGTTTCGGTGATGGTGAGTAGAGATGTACAGCTTACCGCGGAAGATACGAACTACACCATTAATAAGAGAACCGCCTTGTCCGCTGGCAATACCCTGGAAACCGTGTATTCCAATGTCCTGTTCCTGCTCAATAACCTGACTGCGCTGAACCGTGTTGATTTGCTGGAAGCTATGGAAAGTCAATCGGTCGATTACTTCTATCGATACAATCAGAATATTGGGGCGGTATTTGTCCGGGGAGCGGTGGGTCGTGAAAATACCGGTAGAAGCGAGTTGTTTATTAATAAGCAGTTCATGGTGGCAAACCGGCTTATGGGCGCTCGTGTCGAAGCCTATATCAACACCCAGGTGGAGGCGGTGAGTCTGGCCCGGGAGGGGGAATTCCTCCTCTTTAATGTAACCCCCTTTTTGGAGAGCGCCATGATGGAGATGATCTTCCCCTGGAAAAACGGGGATATTGACAGTGCAGTCGGGGTCTTTTTTTCCTTAGACAGCCTGAAAGAAACCTTCTCCGATACGGTGAACCCGTCGTTTCTCATAAATGGTTTGGGGGATGTGCTTGCTGGCCCGGACGCGGAAATGGTGGCAATTGGGGCGAACATGAGCAATCAGCCTTTTGTCAAGAATATTCTGGAAAGCGGTGAGCAAAACATTCAAACGACTTATCAAGATGAGGAGGGGCAGGACCTGTTTGTCGCCTACCAGCGCTTGTCTTTAGGTAACGCGGTGGCGATCACCATCATTCCGGCAAAAACGGTTTTTGAAGGGATAACCGCCACCACCAGGCGCACCATATACCTGTCCGCCGGCATTTTGATCCTGTCGATTGTCTTTATCCTGATCTTTGCCCGTTCTTTGAGCAAACCCCTGACAGAATTAACCCAGGCGGCGAAAATGATTGAGGAGGGGTATTACCACCTGGATCTTAAAACGGAAAAAAAGGATGAAATCGGGATTTTAGCCGGCAGTTTTATGAGTATGAGCCGGGGCCTTATCAGTTTTGAGAAATTTACCAACAAGACCCTGACCCGGCTTGCCCGCAGTGGAAAACTCGTTACCGGCGGCGCGGACCGGAAGGCGACCATCTTCTTTTCAGATATCCGCGGGTTTACCGCCATATCGGAAAAACTCAAGCCCGATGAAATCGTAGAATTCCTGAACGATTATATGGACCGGATGGTGTACTGTGTACATGTAACCGGCGGCGTGGTGGACAAGTTTATCGGGGACGCGGTCATGGCCCATTGGGGGGCGGTGGAATCAACCGGCAGTCCCGAGCAGGACGCCCTGAACTGCGTAAAATCGGCCTTGATGATGCGGGCCTCTCTCCGGGCCTTTAACCGGGGACGAGGGGAGGACAAGAAACCGGTCATCAAGATCGGCTGCGGGATAAACTCAGGGGATCTGGTGGCGGGGCAAATCGGTTCGGATGAACGGATGGAATATACGGTGATTGGTGATGCGGTCAGTTTCGCCGATCGCACCGAAACCTTTAACAAGCCCTTTGGCACGGAAATTTTAATTACCGAAAGTACCTGGCAGCTCTGCGGCGACTATCTTATTACCTCAGAGCTGCCCAGCGTTACCGAGCGGGGCAAGAAAGTGCGGATGTTTGCGGTGGTCAATATGCGGGACCCTCATGAAACCGATGACCTCTTGCGGTGTTTGGATGGAATGCCGAAAACGAACCGAAAAATAACCCGTCAATGTGTAGGCACTGATGGACCACAGACCTTAGCGGAAGTGCGCACGCTTCTGGGCACACCCACACCGGATCTCAGCAAGGTAAATACCGATGAAGAAGAAAAGAAATACAATATCAGTACCCCTCTTCAAACCTAAGAACCTGGTCCATGTTTTGGTCACTATCCTCTGTTTTGTAGGTGTGAACGCGGCGCTGTATTTGTTTTGGAAGAGTCTGAACCGTACCATGACCAAGCAGCATGAGCAGCCTATTGGGTATATCACCTTCAAGCACAAAATAGCCCAGCGGCGTTTTGGAGACCGGACCGCTTGGGATATACTCAAGAATAATTCCCCAATTTATAACCAGGATGTGCTGCATACTGCGGACCTTTCGGATGTAATCATTACCTTCCTGAGCGGAGACCGGCTTGAACTGGCTGAAAACAGTCTGGTCCAGATTTACGCCGATGCCAATGGTAAGCGTCTGGAACTTTCAGGGGGTAATATCAATATGCAGGCGGCGGAAACCGGAACCAATCGCTGGACCCTGGTTTCCGGCGGAAACAAGGTTACCGTAGGAAGCGGCGCCATGATAAGCGCCGGGATCGGCGCCGAAACCGGGTTTAATGTACAGGTCGTGGATGGAAGCGCGGATATCACCACGGTGAACGGAGAAAAACAGCAGGTAGCAGCGGGAACGGCGATGGCTATTCAGCAGGACGGAACGGTTGCGAAGCAATCCACGGTAACGGTCCTGCAGCCTAAGCCGAACCTCCGGATCGTAAACCAGGACGGACTTCCCATACCGGTGGTTTTTTCCTGGGCCACCGCTGATTTCAGCGCTCATGAATATGTCCGCATTGAAATGGCCCGGGATAGCAAGTTTTCCCGGTTAGCCGGCAGCTTCGATGTGCATAACGCTGCTACCCGGATCGTGGAATTGCGGCCTGGCGCCTATTATTGGCGGGTATACTCAATTGGCGGGGAAGGGGATACTTCCGGCGTCTCCCGTGCCGGCGCCGCCAGCGGCAAGATTACGATTGTGGATGTTCCCGTACTGACGTCGGTGTCCCCGGTGGCAGGGAAAGTATTTACCTACCGGGCAAATCCGCCGTCCATCCGTTTTAGCTGGGACCCTTCCTCTTCGGCTGCCGAGGAATTCTCCTATCAACTCCTGATTGCGGATAATCCTGGAATGAACCGGCCGGTTTATTCCAACACGGTGCAGGGAAGCTCCCTGTTGTATTCCGGGCTTGAAGAAGGCACCTGGTATTGGCAGGTACGGCCTGTTTTTCCCCCAGGCTATGAAGCCGAAGGATCCCTGGGGGGATCCGCCGGGGCTACCGCTAGACCGGTTTCCTTCAAAGTTGAAAAGAGGGGCAGCCTCAGTGCGCCGGAACTGCTGGTACCGGAAAACGGCAGCCCGCTGAATATAGGCAATGAGAATACCCTCTTCTTTTCCTGGAAAAGTACAAGCGAAGCCGATACCTATACCCTGTACATTGCCACAGACCGGGAATTGCGGAATCCCATTATCCGCAGATCGGTTAAAAACAACTATGTTATCTACAACCCCCAAGAAAATCTCCTAAAAAAGGGGGAATATTTTTGGGGGGTCTCCTATACCGATCCGGGTAATCTCAATTCCCCTGTTTCTGGGGTGCGATCTTTTACGGTAGTACAGCCGGAACCCATGGACAATCCAGGGTTATTAAAAGCCATTGCCGCACTAAAACAGGCCAAAGACGCGGCAACTCAGAAAGATTTTACCGTAGCCCTGGCCTTATATAAAAACGCCGGTGAGTATTTCGGCCTTTCTGAGGCTGAAAACGGGGTTTTTATTGATGGAATAAGGGAGTTTTTCAATAGGGAAGATGAACAAGCGGCCCTGCGGATAGCCCTCGCCGCGGAGGAAGCGGAAAACGCCCGGATCCGGGAGGAACGGCTTGCCCTGGAGCAGCGGTACGGCGCTGAACAGGAACATTGGGCGCAGCAGCTCACTGACCGGGATGCTGAAATTGCCCGGCTTACCCAGTCACAGCAGGAATTAACCCAAGCGCTGGCATTGGCCCGGGAAAACATAGCGCGTCATAATGCTGATATCCAGACCCTGGAATCCCAGATTGCTACCTTGAAGGTGGAACACAACACCCAACTCCAACAGGAACGGCGTGCCCTGGAACGGCAGCAGAGCGCTGAACGGGAAAATTGGACGAAAGAGCGCGATGAGCTGAAGGGGCACAGTACCCAGCTTACCCAGACCAGCAATGCCCGGCAGATGCGGATAACCCAATTGGAAACGGAGATTGCCCGGCTTACCCAGACCAGCAGTGCCCAGCAGACGCGGATAACCCAAATGGAAACGGAAATTGCCCCGCTCAGGCAGGAACGGCTTGCCCTGGAGCGGCAGCAGAGCGCTGAACGGGAAAATTGGACGAAAGAGCGCGATGAGCTGAAGGGGCACATTACCCGGCTTACCCAGACCAACAGTACCCGGCAGGCTCGGATAACCCAAATGGAACCGGAAATAGCCAAGCTTAAACAGGAATTAGCCAAAACAGAACCCCTGCAATCCCAGGTTGCTGGTTTGAACGCGGAAGTTGCCCGGCTTACCCAGGAAAGCAATAAAAACCGGGAGGGTGCGGCGGCGTACCAGGCGCTTATCGCCGCATATACTTCATACAGCCGCATGCCGCCTCAGTTTTCAGAACTGGAGCAGTTTCTCGAAAGAAAAGAAAGTAAAACCGCCTTCCCGGGATTCACCGCCCGGGTTAAAATCATGACCGATGATATGATTTTTGCTGCTCATAAAGAAGGAGTAGTCAATGTCATGAATATCCTGGAGGTAAGTTTGAGGATACAAAATCCGGAAACCCGGAAAAAATATCTTGAAAATATGAAATTACGCTATCCTCATGAACCGAATATACGGGACTTTATTGATTTGCTCATCAAACGCTTATAAAAGCTCTTCCGTTATCGTCATTATTCCGTTATATTAAGTATGGAGGAATATCATGGAGAGTACTATCATCAGGGTCAAAGATACCATGAGGCCACCGGTAAAAGGATTGGGTATCCTACTCTGGGCAGTGTTATTGTATGTTGGTACGGTTTCTTATGGAGCGGCGCAGGATGTGGAAGTATTTCCACAAATAGGTCATAGCGGATGGGTAAGTTCCGTGGCTTACAGCCCGGATGGGCGTTATATTGTTTCTGGTTCGGTGGATAATACCGTCAAGATATGGGATGGAGAGAGCGGACGGGAGCTGCGGACCCTTTCGGCGCATAGTGATTGGGTCAATTCCGTTACGTATAGCCCGGATGGGCAATATGTTGTTTCCGGCTCCTCGGATAAGACCATCAAGGTATGGAACGTGGAGCGGGGATCCCCCCGAACCTTTGCGGGGCATACCAAGGGGGTAAACTCCGTGGCCTACAGCCCGGATGGGCGGTGGATTGTTTCTGGCTCTCATGATAAGACCATCAGGATCTGGGATGTGGCGCGGGGGCGGGAAGTACGGACCCTCTTGGGGCATACTGGCGGGATAAACTCCGTGGCCTACAGCCCGGACGGGCGGCGGATTGTTTCCGGTTCTCTTGATAATACCATCAAGGTATGGGATGCGGAAAGCGGACAGGAGCTCCAGACCCTGGCAGGGCATACGGGGAAGGTAGATTCTGTGGCCTACAGCCCGGATGGGCGGTGGATTGTCTCCGGTTCGGTGGATAACACCCTCAGGGTATGGGATGCAGAACAGGGATCCTCCCGGATTTTCTCGGGGCATACCAACGAAGTCAGTTTCGTCAGGTATAGTCCGGATGGGCAATGGATTATCTCCGGCTCCGGGGATACTACCATCAAGCGCTGGAACCTGGAGAGCGGATCATCCCAGACCTTCTCGGGGCATGTATCCCTGGTAACTTCCGTGGCCTACAGCCCGGACGGACGGCGGATCGTTTCCGGTTCCCGGGATAACACCATCAAGATATGGGATGCGGAGCAGGGATCCCTCCGGACCCTGGTAGGCCATACCGGGTGGATAACCTCGGTGGCCTATAGCCCGGACGGGCGGCGGATTGTTTCCGGTTCGGTGGATAATACCGTCAAGATATGGGATGAGGAGCAGGGATTAGTGCGGACCTTGGGAGGGCATACCAAATCGGTATACTCGGTGGCCTACAGCCCGGATGGGCAATGGATTGTCTCCGGTTCCGGGGATAACACCCTCAAGGTATGGAACGTGGAAGGTGGATCCCCCTGGACCCTGACCGGGCATACCGACTGGGTCAGTTCTGTGGCCTACAGCCCCGACGGACGGCGTATTGTCTCTGGTTCCGGGGATAACACCCTCAAGGTCTGGGATGCAGAGACAGGACAGGAACTGCGGACCCTGGCAGGGCATACCGGCTGGATAAGTTCCGTGGCCTACAGTCCCGACGGCCGGCGGATTATCTCCGGTTCCCGGGATACCACCATCAAGGTTTGGGACGCGGAGAGCGGGCAGGAACTGCGGACCCTCCTTGGGCATACGAAGGGGGTAAACTCGGTGGTGTACAGCCCTGACGGCCGGCGGATCATCTCCGGTTCCCGGGACAACGCCATTAAGATATGGAACGCCGAAAGCGGGCAGGAACTGCGGACAGCCTTTACGGAGTACACTGATTTGGTAAGCTCCCTTGCGTACCACCCGGGGGGCCGGCGGATTGTTTCCGGTTCGGGGTATACGAATACCATCAACATTTGGGACGTGGAGAGCGGGCGGGCACTGGGAACCCTCTCGGGGCACACCTGGAATGTCAACTCCGTGGCCTATCGTCCGGACGGGCGGCGGATTGTCTCCGGTTCCTGGGATGGCACTATCAGGATATGGGATGTGGACCGGGGTACCGAAATCGCCCGATTCATCCCCTTTATCAACGATGGCGAATGGGTCTGCATCATCCCGGGGGGATACTATAACGCCTCTCCCAAAGGGGATGAGCATCTCAATGTCCGCGCAGAGAATACGGTCTACGGCATAGATCAATACCGTGCAACCTTTTATAAGCCCGAGCGGGTTGCCGCGTACCTTGGGGGGAATGCCGAAACTGGTATCCCCGGTGCGGCCCCTAAGTCCCCGCCGGTAAAAAGTGACAGCATGTTATATGAGAGTGTGACCCCGTGAATGAATCCTGCATCCGGCTGCCATCAAACGCCCCTGGAGAAGCCCCTTATCTTCCTTGGCTTCCTGAACAGGGTGATCCCATAGAAGTGCTCAATCTATCGGTCCGTTCGACGAATGCCCTGAGTAATGCGGGGATCAGTACCGTGGGGATGCTGTTAGCTATTGACCGAAAGGCATTGTATGATATCAAAAATCTGGGAAAAAAGAGTGTTGAGGAAATCCTGGGTTGTCAAGAGAAACTCAAAGACGCCTTGTCCGCTCGTACTGCTGATGGTATCGCAGAAACTCGTGAACGAATAAAAAAACTCACCGATGCTTTTCAGCGCATACCATCGTATCGCCTAGATAAATCCCCCCACACATATTTATGCGCCTGTTCCGGCGTAGATATTAAAAACACCGTGTTAGAGTTTAATGCCTTATTAGTACCCATCAAAACCATTGCTGAAATTCCATCGATATTTGAAACGGTGAGTACCACCACCAAATCAACGAATCATTTCCTGTCTATCCTCAGAATTCTCTCGGTTAACCTTGCTGCAATGATTCAAGATATATTTGATAATGTATCGCATGATGCTAAACATAAACATGCGCAGCTTGTTTTGTGGCAGCGCTCTACCGGGATGACACTCCAGGATATCGCCGGGAAAATGCATGTAACCAGACAACGGATATGTCAACTTGAAAGAAAAGGGCTGGATAGATTACTTAAGTATCTATGTAATCTGCCGGTTGATTTGTTTACGTTTATCAATGCGGAAAATAACGGCAATTACATCATCAGTACGGCAGAGGTTTGTCAGTATTTTGATAGTTTTACCTATCTTGATATGTTCTTATACGCGGCAAAAGTTGACTGTGTTGGGAATAATTTCAGGTATCATAAGTATCTGGATGCGTTTTGCGCTAAAGATATGATACAAGCGCTTGATGGTATTGAATCAATGATAAAAAGCCTGCCGATTATCATTGATAAAGAAAAAAAAGATGCTATGCTTGCTGATATCAGTAGGGATAAAAACATGCCCTTAAAGGCGGTTATCATTGAGTTTTATCACGCCTACAAGCTATCAGGGGTCGTATATTATCGAGGCAATTTGACCTTAGCGCAGGTATATGATTATATCCTGGATAACTATTATCCATCGGGTATAAAGCTGTACGATGATCGCATGATAAACTGTTTTCGTGAAAAAGTTGTTGCTGTTTTCGGTGCGATAGAACTCCCAACAAATAACCGGGCGATTGATGCGCGGCTCGGTGATATTGCAATCCTCTGCGATCAGGGCGCGTATATCCACCCCAATCATGTTACTATTGATAAGGCATTAATTGATGAAGTTCGTACATATATCAAGAATTCGCCCCGGGCTGCTTTTTCCTTTAATGAATTATTTGAAACCTTTAACAAGAAACTGCGGGTGCGTAGCAATGTTACGAACAAATACTTTTTTCAAGGGGTCCTTAAATATTATCTGAGTAATGATTTCTTTTTCACCCGAGGGGTTATCTCAAAGGAGGAAGGGGTCGATCTGTTAGAAGACCTGGAAAAATTTATCCAGGACCGGGAGGAAGTGTATAAATCTGAAATTTTTTCAGAATATTCCGGTATTACCGACATCATGTTTGTCATGAGAATCAATACCAATAAAAACATACTCTCTATTGGTAATGGTTTATATATGCATGTGAATAAACTGAAAATCAAGCCCCGGGATTATCAGATTAAAAAGATACTGGAACAGCAGACCAAAGATTTTCCCGTATCTGCACGGAAATTGTTTGAACTATTATCCTCATCCTTTGCTGCTTTTTTAAAGCGTAATAATATAACCAATCACGAAAAATTGTTCGGAATCTTCAAGTATATGTTCGATAAAGACTTTACCTTCTTTCGTCCCTATATTGCCAGATTAGGAACCGAAGGAATTTCTAATACCTATATCATTAAACAGCATCTTAAATCATACGATTCCATAACCATCGGAAAGCTCATTACCTTATGCAATGAACATCATTTGCGTTTTCTTTCACCCAAGATATTAATTAAAAGCTTAAACGATGAATTTTTACGCATTGATAGTAAAACCCTGGCACGGATTACCGTTGAACCTGATGAAGCGGCCATCGCCGAAATAGCGCGATTACTGATGGAAAAGATGGATTCCAAGCACTATGTGGTTGCGTCCAAGATAACCGATTACCGGTTATTTCCGCATATTGCCTTTCAATGGAATGCATTTATCCTCAGGAGTATCGTAGAAAAATATATACATGAGGTAATTGGCATCATTGATATGCCGACAACCGACACGTATGCGGTGAATGGTATTTTTATTGATTCCCTTTTTGATGTGGAAAACTACGAGTCTTTGGTTCGCCGCATTCTTAAGACGAAGCATGATACAGAACCTTTTCAGACAATCAATGGGGCTATTGATTGGCTTCGCCAAGAGGGATTATTTATCGGTATTCCTCCGCGGTGTTTGCTGGATGAGAGCATCCTCTGTCTTGACCGTTTTAAAAAAATTATCGTAAAATAAAGGAAACCAGTATGCTCCTTTCTGATGATGCGATAGGCCGCGCAGCGGAAGCCCTTGTTTCAGGACTGCTCGTTGCCTTTCCCACGGAAACGGTCTACGGCCTCGGGGCCGATGTCTTTAATGTTGCCGCCCTGGAGCGGATATTTGCGGTAAAAAGGCGGCCCCGGTTTGATCCCCTGATCATCCACATCGCCGATATGGATGCCCTGGAAGGTATAGCGGATATTTCTTCCCTGGAACCGGTGTCACGGGAAAAACTGGCGGCCCTTAGCCGTTGTTTATGGCCGGGACCGCTGACCCTGATCCTCCCAAAAAGGCCTGCGGTTCCAGACTTGGCCACTGCCGGGCTTGCCACCGTGGCGGTTCGTTTCCCGGATCATCCGGTGGCTCAAAAACTCATCCGGCTTTCCACCGGGGCAATTGCCGCGCCCAGCGCCAACCCTTTTGGCTACCTTTCCCCCACCAGGGCCGAGCATGTACAGGAACAGCTGGGCGCTCAGGTCGATATTATCCTGGACGGCGGCCGTACCGGCATTGGGGTGGAATCCACGGTTTTGGATCTTTCCACCGGATTGCCGCGGATTCTCCGTCCCGGGGGAACTTCCCGGGAACGTATCGAGGCTATCATCGGACCGGTGGACAATTCGGAACAAGGGGGTATCCTGGAGGCCCCCCATTCCCCCGGGCAGCTCAAAAGCCACTACGCCCCCCGGTCACCCCTCACCCTCCATTGCCCCGGAGACATGATCGCTCTGCCCTATCGTGCATCCGAAGGGTATCTCTTTTTTGACGGAAAATCCCGGGACGCCTGGTATACGGCGCAAGAGCCGAGGGACGCCCGCTGGATACGGACCCTTTCCGAAACCGGAAGCATGGCCGAGGCGGCAACCAACCTCTTCGACCAGCTCCATGAACTGGACAAGTCTGGCTGTTCCATCATACGGGTGGAACAGGCTCCTGAGGATGGGCTTGGGAGCGCCATCAACGACCGGCTTTCTCGAGCCGCTACTATGTATTAAAAAGGAATATTTTTATGAAAGCAGTCTCAAATCCACTGATCGTTTTTTTGGCATGTATCCTGGTCATGGCCGGAGCCACGGGATTCGCCGGGTTTGTACAAACCGATTTCGGCAGGGTTGTGGTACGTACCGGGTATTTTGAAAGCGGTACGGGTATCATGACGTATAAATTATATGTGCCCCCCGGGGTTTCCGCTGCCAATCCCGCGCCGGCGGTGCTCCTCATGCACGGGTATCAGAATGATAAAGAGACCTCGGCGGCGTACAGCATCGAACTGGCCCGCCGGGGCATCGTGGCCCTGTCTGTCGACCTATACGGCCATGGCAGTACCTCCATTGGTATGCGGGACCGCGGCTGGGCCCATCATAAACTGACTAATCTGGACAAAACCATTTCCGGCCCGCACCGGTTCCTCATCATGATGAGTTTCAGCATCCTGGACTTCTTCAATCCTGCTATTGCAGCGGGTATTCAGGACAGTTCCATGGGGGGTAAGGACGCCTACCGCTTCCTCGCATCCCTGGACTTTGTGGACCCATCCCATATAGGCATTACCGGCCATTCCATGGGAACCTGGGCCGCCTGGACCGTGGGGGCAGCCTTCCCCACCCATCGAGCCATCGTGCTCCAATGCGGGGAGCTGCTCCTCCCTGAATACTACGATGCGACCTCCATCACCTTTAATAATGTGCTGCTGGTTCAGGCCCGGTACGATGAATTTGATTATTTCCGGGATTATCAGCCCCAGGTGATCGGCCTTGAAACGACCCCCCGGCGCTACCATGATTTTATGGGCCAAAACGCCCCGGTACGCTGGAACCAGACCTACGGCTCCTTCACCAACGGCTCGGCGCGGCGGATGGAGCTGATACAGAACAACCACCGGCTGACGACCCACGATGGCCATGCCTTGACCGCTGCCATGTACTGGTTTACCCAGGCCCTGGAAGTAGACACCCCCCTGGCCAATTCAGACCATATCTATATGCTCAAAGAAACCCTGGGGCTGCTGGCCATGCTTGCGGCCCTCTGCTCCATGCTGCCGGCCCTGCTGCTTCTTACCCAACTCAGGTTCTTCGCGCCCATTGTCCAGCCCCTTGAAACATACCGGGTTAAACTGCTTCCCTCCAGGACTTGGAGGAAAACCGCCCTTATTTCCATACTGATAAGCGGACTCACCTTTCCTTTTCTCGGACAACTTGGTCACGGCCTCCTGCCCCTGCCGGAACATATCTTTCGGATGACCATGGGCAACGGCTTCATTACCTGGCTTACCTTTCTCATGATCATCTCCCTCATCATGCTCACGGTCTGGTATACCGGGGGTAAGGGCAATTCTATCGGAGTAACCCTCTACGACCTTGGCCTTGCCAGCAAAGATGAACGGAACAAGCTCAATTGGGGTATTATCGGCAAATCGGCATTGGCGGCGGTCCTGCTCACCGGCATGATGTACCTCTTTGTCAGTATCACCAGCGCCATGGTGCACCTTGATTTCCGGTTTATCTGGCCCTTTTTTAAACCCTTTACCAAAGCACGGCTGGGACAGTTTTTCGTCTACCTCCCCTTTTACCTGGCCTTCTTTACGATCAACGCCGGGGTAAAGCTCTACGGACAGATGCGTCTACCCGAAGGGGAATCGGCCCTTATGACACAACTCGCCTGGTGGGGCTACAGCGTTGTGATCATGCTGGGAGGTGTTTTCCTCATCGTGCTTATCGAGTACATTCCGTTTTTTATGGAATGGGGTCCCGGGGTGGATCTGCTCTTCTCCCCGCTTTTTGGCGGCCCCTTTATGTCGGTTATGATACTGCTCATCCCCCAGTTTGGGGTGTTCTTCTTTCTGTCAACCTACCTCTACCGTAGAACAGGGCGGATTTATATAGGGTCTTTTATCGTGGCGATCTTAGCGAGCTGGGTCCTCACCAGCGGCTCGGCCATGTTTTAATGAACGGTTAAATGAGGGGTTACAATATTTTGTGGGCCACCTCTTGCGGGTATTAATCCGGTCTGGTCCTTTATGTTTCTTTTTTCTCTGCTCCGTGGCGCTCCCTTTTATGTGCTTCGCCCAGCAGAGCGGGACCCGTTCCCGCAACGGCTCCGATTATAACGAGGCATCCCGTTATAACGAATTGCTCCGTGTACTAAAGGAACGGCAGATTCCTTTTGAGGAACGTTCCCTCTTTGCCGAATACGGAGGGTTTGGTTCATCCCTCCATGTGGTGATTCCGGCAGCCACCCCTGTTGTTGGGACCTTTGTGTTGGCAATTCCCCTTTCCGGTTCCGAAATAGGGGAACCTGTGGCTCCGGGAAGGGACCCTTCGGCAAGCCCGTTTCCGGGAAGCACCCTTTCGTTCGGTTTCGAGACCGGCCTTGCCTTCATAGAAAAGATCCGCGCCCAGGGTTCATCCCTGAATATCCGGGTCGCCTTTCTGGGAGATGAACGCTCACGATTACCGGAGGATACACGGAAACGCTCCCACAGCGGGCTGGCAGACCTATGCGCCACCCTGGATAGTCCTGAAAACACGGTGTTATGGTACGTGGATATGGTATATGCTCCTGAAAAGATACACATCCATCATGGGGCGGCGCATACCATCACGGCCCTCAATGTACTACAACCCCTGCCGGCATTATGGGATTCCCATAATATTCCCTGTTCCTTTGCGGTTCCTTATAACGGATTCTATCTATCCGGTCTGGTACACGGGCCGGAGGTCATACGATTCACCCATGGCCGGGAAATAAACGCCCTGTACCTAACCGGTTCCGGAATCGGCCTGCATCCAGAGGATGATGGGGCGGGCGTCCCGGTACCAGCGGCTTTTTCAGGAGCAGACTTCGCCGATTTGCTTATCGCGTATACAGACGCGCTTACCATATCAACGGAAAACCTTGATTATCATTATTCGATTATTGATTTTCGGGGTAAGTATCGCTTTATTTCTGAGACCCTGACCGTCATGGTACTGCTCCTGATCATGGGCAGTCTTTTTTTTGCCGTTCTGAGCTATTCTGCGTTTCATCGCCGGATGCTGATCATTCGATGGAGAATATTCTTCCGCTGTTCATGGGTACTCGTGGTATTTTTCGGTATGTTTGTTATTACCCTGGAAATAGCGGGATTCCTCATCTCCCTTGGGGTAAAGGAGTTTAACCGGCTCCCCAACTCCGGTAGTTTTTATCGGGCGCTCTTCAAACTAGTCATAGCCTTGGTACTCTTTTATCTGTTTGCTCCCGTGGCTGATGCCATAAAAATACCCGGGAAGGCGCATTTCTACAGCAACGGAGCGGTCATACTGGTTACCCTCGGAACCTTCAGCGCGGCATTGCTCAACATCACCTTTATACCCCTTTTTATTGGGATATTTCTTTTTATCTTTCTTGGATCGATCTTACGAATTCCAGCCGTGGTATATCTATGCGCGTTGCTATCCTGTATGGTAGCCCTATATCCTTTATTTGTTATTATAGCCACGGGCGACAAACAACTGGCTGAAATAATCCTTTCCGACAATGTATGGATTTCCTTCTACATCGCGGTTATCGTGCTTCCCCTTATCCTTATTATCAAGCGGGGGACGAGTCTTTTCCGGAGACGGAAAAAAATGGCTCCCCTCTTCCTTCGCATCCTCCCCCCGCTGGTATGCTTGACCATGACCATGGGAGCCTGGGGGTTCTATGCCCATGGTGTATCGAAAATTTTCTTCATCGAGCCGGTAAGACGCACCATGGTTGAAAGCCCTGAAATTGTAACCATAAAGAGCGCCACCAGTACCTTTCTGGAAAGACGGAGTATCGAAATCAGCATTGAAGCCCGGGGAAGTCCCGTCCGTTTTGATATGTATCTTGATACAGATGACGAGACCCCTCAGTCGATTTATTCCGCCCCCATGCCCTTTGAACTCAAGCACGAGGGAAACCCGGTTGAATTTATCCTGGGTGAAGGCCCACCCAATCCGTTTACCACCGAAATCGTCCTGCCCTTGGAATTTTCAGGATCCCTGCGCGTGGAAGCGCTGTATCCGGCCTGGGACCCTGGGGTTGATACCCTGCCGCCTCCTGAAACTGATGACTATGTTCTGCGGGTGATAAAGACGATTCCTATTAAACCGCTTTCAAAATCCGGTAAACAACGGTAACGGCCCTCGTCGATACCGGATCGGGGACGCTGGTTATCAACGAAGCGGTTCGTCAAAAATTAGGGCTTGTGATAACAGGCTTGCGCAGCGCTGAACTCGCGGATGGCGCAAAGCAAAGCTACCAGGTAACGGAGCCGGTACATATCCGGTGGAAAGACCGTGATACGGCTTGCCGAGCCTTGGTGCTGCCCGGTGCAGGCGATGTCCTTCTGGGCGCCATACCGCTTGAAGACATGGATTTAATCGTAAATCCGTCAAGACAGGAATTGACCGGCGCTCACGGCGAAGAAATTCTGTGCCTTGTCAAATAACTGCTCCTGATCACCACTGCAACTCCATAACCACCCCTTCCTGCAGGGCAAATAAATCCCCCAGCGGCGCCATGAAGGAAACCTTTTTCCCCCGGGAGATGACCTGAGCGCCCGGTAGGTTATCAAGGGGCTTGCCATTGCCGTTGTACAAAGCCAAAGTCCCCTCCCCCGGCGCGGAGAGGCTCAGGTCAACGGTATACCCCTGGGAAAGGGTGGTGAAGAGGGCCATAAGGTCCGGGTCCGCCTGTTCCATGCCGCCGATCATGGTGAGGGAGAGCCGGTATGTTCCGTTTTCCCGGACCAGGGAGGCCCGCTGCCCCGTGGCGTCCAGGAAGCGGAGCAGCGCGTTGGGGTTGGAAAAGTTAAGTTTTACCTGGTTGTAGCGGTCCGTGCCGTCATCGTTCGAGGAAAAAGAAACCATCTGTAGACCCTCGATTCTCCCCACGGTACGCTCAAAGTCTGCTTTGCCCACCGGAATGGTAAGCCACCGTTCGTTACCATCGAGTTTCCCCAGGGATTCCAGCATCCGGGAAATCCGGTATTCCAGGCTAATGGTCCCGGATCCATTGGAACGGAGAGCAATGTCGGCGTGTACTCCTATGCAAGAACTCAAGATGAGGATACTTACGAGGATACAGGACTTTTTCAAAAAATGCTGGGTGTTCATGGATACTCCTTGGAATTAAAACTCTTCTGAATGGATGCTCATGTCCTGAATACGGACCGGCACCTCATTTTCTATCATTTCAAAGGCTTTCTGTAAAACCGATTCACCGAAACTTCTGGAATTCGATACCAAGGCCCCGCCGATTTGGGCAAACCCAAGGGAATCCTGCAGGTCTACCTCGGCGGCGCTTAGGTGAAAACGGCGCTGCAGTTTGTCCTTTACCGACCGGATAATACGGCGTTTTTCCTTTATGGTATCAACCTCGGGAATCTCAAAGATTATTTGAATCATGGAAACTATCATCTAGGGTTGTACCTCTTTGTTTGTTTCAATCCACACGCTCGCATGGAGCGCGACTCAGCACCTTCACGGTGGGGGTTTAATACCCCGCCCCTTGGGGCGTAAACTGGGGGTACGGGGGATTTGTTCCCCCGCATACTATAGGATTTCATGGAGAAATCTTCAATACCCCGTCGCTCTGCGGCGGGGATTCTTTATTTGAAGGGTCTTCATCAGCGGAACCTTCAGGGGAATCGTTTTGCTTCGCAGCATCCTGCTCAGAGGGTTCTTTTGCTTTGGCGATAATACGGTCGATGATACGCCGGATATCACCTTTATGGATATCGGAAATGCCGTTCTCCTGCATTAAGGCTTCCAGGGCCTCGGTATCGGCAAAGCCTTCGGTAACCGCGGTCTCAAGCTCGGTAATGCCCTCCTCATTTTCAGGATCCGCGATAAGGATGAGCCGCCCAATGGTATAGTGGAGCAAGGATTTTTTGGGATCTTCGCTGCCCTGGGGAAGGTCCTTAAGGATCGTCCGGTACTCTTCCAGCGCACGGGCATAAAACTCCCCTTCTTCCAATATCGCGGCATACTCATACCGCACCTTGGGGTCATTATTGGCTTCGAGCCATTGGGCATAACTATCCGCCGCTTCTGGTTTATGCTGGACCCGCTGGGCCCGGGCAAAAAGGAGGAGCACATCCTTGTTTTCTAATAAGGCGAACCGATACTTGGATAACACCGTTTCGACCAGATCATATTTTTCCAGGGCATACAGAACCAGGGCGTAATTATACCCATCATCGGCGCTTTCGGGTACCAATGCCAAGACCCGGCTGTAAAACGCCTCGGCAACCCGTAACTCACCGATTTTAATCTGAGTATAGGCCGCCGATTTGAGGGCCATCACATTATTGGGATCCTTGGCAAGAATTTTATCAAAATACAAAGCTGCCTCGTTATACCGCTTAGTTTCAAAGGCGATTCTTCCTAAGTTGTATTCCGATGCCACCATTGTTTTATCCGCTCTTTGGGCTTTGTTAAGCCATTTTTCCGCCTCCGCATATTTCCCCAGGTCAAAATAGGCCATGCCAATGGTATAATACTCCTCTGCGGAAGCAACATCCCGGAAGACTGCACAGGAGATACCAGAAAGGATACAATAACAGGAAACAAACAAGAAGAAGATTTTCATTTCTGTGTATTGAGTACGGTATCCTCTATTTCCCTAAGCTGGGCCCGGTACAACTGGGCGATATTAGCGCCGTAGTCGGCGATAAGCTGGATGATATTCCGGGGATGATACTTGCCATCCCGTCCATTGATCCGGTCCCCGGCGTCCCCTAAGCCTGGCATGATATAGGCCGCTTCATTCAATACCGGGTCCATCCAGAGGGTAAAGACCTGACAATTCTCAAGGGCGCGAACCGCCCGGATCGCCCCCTTGAGGGCGGCAATCACGTTGAAGAATCGGATAGACCGGGGTTTAATGCCCTCTGCCAGGAGGTAATGGACCACCGTTACGAGGCTGCCGCCGGTGGCGTTCATGGGGTCCGCGAAGATAAGGTCCTTATCATGGAGCATTTCCAGGTTAAAATAGGATTTGTCCAGGTCCAGGATATACTCCATATCATGCTCATGCTTAGTATCATCCCGCCAGATTTTGAACAGGGCGAAGGGGGTTACATACCCATGGGAGGAATACTCCTGGATTTCCTTGGAAAAGATCATCGAGGGGAGCAAGGCCCCCCGGAGCATGACGCACATGACGGTATTCTCGATGTTATCATCAAGATTGGGGATTTTATGCACCGCGTAGTTCTGTACCGGGATGGTTACCGGGGTTTTGACAATAAAGTAGTTCTTATTGGTTCCGGGCATCCCGCCATAGGCCAGCCTAAAGAGCATCTCATAAGCCCGCTGTATATAATAGATAAATTCCTGGTTTTCCGTCCGCACATCCCGGAGCTTGGCGATGAGCCGGGACGCTTCGGCGTGGCTTTCCTGGGGGGTTATGAAGGAATATACCTGCATACCGGTCTCATCTTTACATATCTCCTGCATCAGGGTGCCCATCTCGTTGAAAAGCCGGATAAGGTTTTCCTCCTCCCGCTCTTTTTCCCGTTCAAGCCGGCTCGTGGAAAGGATGGAGAAGCTGCTCATCACTTCCCGGTACACCTTATCCATCCGGGAAAGATACTCCCTATCGGCGCCGGTGAGGTATCCATCCAGGTCTTCCGCCTTAAGAATGACTTTGTTCATACGAACCAGCATACCAACATGGCCTGGGAATTGCAATAAAGACTCAATAATGAAGGTCGATGAGTTATTTCCGCAAATTACCGATAGCCGCAACGATTATAGGAGCTATTCCACCAATGGCGG
>JAITNP010000128.1 GCA_031290455.1 Treponema sp.
CCCCCCCCCCCCCCCCCCCCCCCCCCCCCCCCCCCCCCCCCCCCCCCCCCCCCCCCCCGCGATTGAGGAGGTTGGTGGCGAAGCTGAGGGAGGTACTGTGACCGAAGCAATTGGTGGCGAAGCTGGGGGATCCTGCGGGCTTGAGGGCTTTGGCAACATCGAAGGCGGCGGTGGAGCTGAGGGGGGTGGTGAGGCCTCGGGAGGTACTGCGGCGGCAGCAATTAGTGGCGAAGCTTGGGGAATCGGTGAACTGAGAGACTCAGGTGAAGACGGCGGTAAATCGCTGGGGGGTACCGCCGCTAAGGATGTTGGTGGCGAAACTGGAGCATCCGGGAAGCCTGATGGTTCAGGTACCGTTGAAGGCGGTGGTGAAGCTACGAGAGCCGTATCGTTAATCTCATCGGATACAACCCCCGGCAATGGGACTAAGGGAGGAGAAGACGCCATTTCCATATCGGAACTGGTGGCACAGGAAAAGAAAAGGAGACATAGAGCCAATATCAAGAGCATGGAATATTATAACAACAAAAAAACCACAGCGTCCATACATACCCCCTGAGGCCAGTTTAATGACCCCTTGCGTTTTCCAGTATCCCTGGATATAGTAGAATCAATAGTATGATATGAGGTTATAGCATAGTGAGGTTATGGTGTTCCGTTTTTTTTCTCATATATGGCGTTTTTTTTCTGTATGCTCAGGAAATTATTACCGCCGAACGGTATCTTGAGCGGGTATCCGAACGGTACAGTGGTATGAAGGATTATGAAGCGCGGATTCTTATGCGTTCCGGAACTACCGATATGTCCGGGACCATAAGCCATTTGGCGCCCGCTTTTTTGCGGATAGATTTCACCACCCCGGCGGATCAGGTTATTGTATTTAATGGAGAACAATTGACGGTGTACCTGCCCGAATACCGGGCGATATTGAATCAGTCCGTAACTTCCAATCGGAGAAGCTCCGGGGCTTCCTTGGCAACCGCCCAGGGGCTTATTTTGCTGAGGCGCAATTATATTCCTACCTTTGTAACTGGTCCCGAGCCGCAGCCCCTGGATAACGGCTCTAATGAAAAGGTGGTTAAATTGCGCCTGACCCGGCGTTCTGTTTCAGAAGGTTTTAGGGAAATCATCTTACATATCAATCCCGATACCAGGCTGATACGGCGGATTGAAGGGAGGACCATTGCGGATGGCCTGGTCCGGTTTGATTTTCTGAATATCAAGATCAATCAGGGAATTCCGGAACAGCGGTTTATCTACGATTCTCCGGCATCGGCTAATATGTATAACAATTTTTTATTTAGAGATACCGATTAAATTTTGAAACAGTCTGGTTGGCATTCGGTAGTTACTGGAGGAGGAATTCTATGGAATCCCTGGGAAGTAAATTAAAATCAACCCGTGAAAGTAAGGGTTATAGTATTGAGCAAGTAAGTCGGGACACCAATATTGCGGGCCGTTATTTGGAAGCCTTGGAAAAGGAAAACTTCGCCATATTTCCGGGAGACGCCTATCTGCTGGGGTTTTTGAAAAATTACGGTGAATTTCTGGGGCTTAATGGGAAGGAACTGCTCGATATTTACCGGGCAATGAAGATCCAGGAGCAGCCGGTTCCAGTGGAACAGCTTTTAACGCCCCACGCTCCGATTCCTGTCAAGCTGCTCTTAAGCGTACTGATCGGTCTGCTGATCCTGGCGGCCGTAGGGGGAGGGGTTTATTTCTTTTTGCAACTTCCCCGCAGGGAACCCCCGCCCGTTTCCGAGGTCCGTGGACCGGAAGAATATATTATGGATACCACTTCCCTGGAACGGCGTTTCTACCAGGGGGATTCCCTCATTATTCCCTATGGCACGGATCAGTATGGGTTGGAACTCACCAATCTGGGAGAGGCCCTGAGGATTACAACCCCGGATGGGGAGGTGATGCTGGATTTGGGTAAGGACGTAACGGTGGACCTCAACAGCGATGGGATAGGGGAACTACGGATTAGTGCGGTGGATTTTGTCAAAAACACTCCTGCCGCCGGGGCGCTGTTGCGCTTTGAATTGGACAATACCCTGCCCCTTTTTAACGGGGAACCCGGCGGGGTAAGTCCCCCTGAAATCAGCGCCAGTGGGACCCTTCCCCCGGAACGTATCATTGCAAGCAATACTGGTCTTGCCAACGCAACGGTAATTTTTTCTTCCCCCAGCGCATATCCTTTTACCACCCAGGCTATGTTTCAGGGGTACTGTATGTTCCGCTGGGAAATTCTTTCTGAACAGGACCGGCGGAATCGAAATGAGCAGTATTTCCAGCGGGGGGAGGAGCTGAATATTCAGGCGCAGAATGGGATTCGCGTGTGGGTATCCAATGCCGCAATGGTGAAACTGCAGGTCATAGGCGGCGGACGAACGGTGCCCCTGGAATTAGGTGTTGCCGGAGAGGTGGTCGTAGCGGATATCCGCTGGGTCTGGGATGATGATAACCGTTACCGGTTAGTTTTGGTACGGCTTGAATAAGCAGTGCGGTATTATCTTGATCCCTATGGGTGCGTAAAAAATCAGGTTGACGCGGAAACGATGATGGCCTATCTCAACCGGTCCGGTTGGATTGCCTCGGAAGATGCCGCCGAGGCGGATATTATTATCATCAATTCCTGTGGTTTCATTGAAAAGGCAAAACAGGAATCCATCAACGCGGTGCTTGCCTACCGGAAACTGTATCCGAATAAAAAGATAGTCCTTGCCGGTTGTCTGGCCCAGCGTTATGCCCAGGATCTGTCGGAATCCCTTACCGAAGCCGACCTGCTCTTCGGCAACCGGGATCTCTCAAAAATTACCGAAGCCGCCTCCCTTGCCATCCAGGGATCTCAAAAATCCCTTGTTCCCAATCCCCCCCGCTATGAACCGGGCAACCCTTCCCTCCACTTTCCTCACTCCTCATTCTTCGGAAACCGTCCCCTCCTTTCCTTGCCCGGCTCCGCCTATATCAAGATAAGTGAGGGCTGTAATAACCGCTGTACCTTCTGTTCCATTCCTCTGATACGGGGGCCGCTGATCAGCCGCGGGGTTCCCCAGGTAGTACAGGAATGCCGGGAACTCCTTGCCCGGGGTATCCGGGAACTCTGTCTTATTGGCCAGGACCTGGGTTCTTATGGGATCGATGGGATCGCCGAAGCCGGCAACGGAAGCCTGTATAATGGAAGCTTACTTCCCGAACTGCTGGAAGCCTTGTCTCTTTTGGAAGGCGCCTTCTGGGTACGGCTGCTCTACATACACCCGGATAACTTCCCCTTGTCCATCCTGGAAATAATCCGCCGGGATTCCCGGTTTCTCCCCTATTTTGACATCCCCTTCCAGCATGGGTCCGCCACCATGCTCCGTGCCATGAACCGCCGGGGGACTGCCGAATCCTATCTTACCCTGCTTGAAAACATCCGAACCGTACTGCCCGATGCCACGATCCGATCCACTTTTTTGACCGGTTTCCCCGGAGAGACCGATGGAGATTTCCAAGCCCTCCTGGATTTTCAGGATAAAGCCCGGTTGGATTGGGTGGGATGCTTCACCTATTCCCGGGAAGAGGGTACCCCGGCTTATGCTATGAAACCGAGGGTTCCCAAGGGGATCGCCAAGGAACGCAAGGCGATCATCGAGGAACGGCAGATTCCCATCACGGAAAACCAGATGGATCGCTTTATTGGCCGGACCATGGATGTGCTGGTGGAAGAACGATTCCAGCTTGAACCTGAAGCACCGGGGGGTGGCCTGTACTTGGGCCGCCTTGACTGTCAGGCCCCGGAGGTGGATGGGGCTGCGGTTATCAACAGCGACCGGGTTTTGCACCTAGGCTCATGGATCCGGGGCAAGGTTTTCGCCCGGGCTGGATTTGACCTTGAAGTGAACGGTCTGGACGATATAAAAGAATTGCGATAAAATCTGTATCTACCTCTTGACTATTTTCTTGAATTAAGTATATTATAATAATAAGGTCAACGCAGGGTAGAGCAGTTGGCAGCTCGTCGGGCTCATAACCCGGAGGTCCCAGGTTCGAGTCCTGGCCCTGCTAAAGGTTTGTAATTCATGATAATCCAATGAGTTACAAGCCTTTTTTATTTCCTGTCTGCGTTTTGCATCCCGGATTCACTTACGAAGTGCAACGCTCCCTTGAAAGTGGCCGGTTAGCCGGGTCTGTCAAGGGGTAAACAAAAACGGCAAAACCCTTTAAGATGGTGTTACCTATAACCGCATCGAAAAGGAGTAATGCCGTTATGGAACATGATACCCCAAAGGCGAAAAAATTCTACCACCAGTTGATCCAGGCACAGCGGGAAGCGATTGCGCTTGAACAGGGTAAAAGTCTGTCCCGGATCGTCCGGAAACTGGGTGTGGACAAGTCCACCGTGAGCCGCGAACTCAAGCGAAATAACGCGCCGGTGAACAACTCACCTTACGCATAAGAAGAAGATAGTCCGCGGATTTACGCTGATTAATACGGATTATCGCTTCCAATCCGCGAAAATCCGCGTAATCCGTGGACCTTTTTTTTCATTTTTTGTAATCATGCGTAACATGAGTTAACGAGGTGAAGTATCGCGGAAACCGGGCGCATAAGCGAGCGGACGCACGGAAACGAAACAGCCATAGAAGGGAACGGCGTGCCAATCCGCTTGTCCGCGATTTTGTTGAGCAGGGTCTCAAAAACGGCATAAACGCCGTTCCGGCAAGTAAACACGGGTCGGAAAAATACCCAAGAGGACGGCTATGGCCGAGCGACTAAAACAGATTGAAACGTGGGAGGAAACGGTCATTGAGAAGCGGACACGGTCGTTTTCTGTCAAAGCAGGTGCGCGATGGCGGTATTTGTGGAGCGAAAAACGCGCACGTTCGTCGTGATATGCATACCGGACAAATCGGTGGAGTCCATGCAGCAGGCGGCGATACAGGCGTTCGGGTCTTTTCCGCCTTCATTACGGAAAACGATAACCCTTGCCAACGGAACAGAAAACGCGCTGCATGAACGTATTGCCACGGAACTCTGCATGAAATCATATTCTTGTGAGCCGTACCAGCGTTGGGAGCAGGGAAGCATAGAGAATCGCACTGGTGTTTTGCGAAGATATTTCCCCAAAAAGGTTGATTGGGCCTTGACTCATCAAACAGAAATTGATACCGTAGTGACTAAGATTAATGCAACACCGATGAAGTGTTTGGGTTTCAAAATACCTGCTGAGGTTTTTGCCAATTATACAAGTGTTGTACTTCCTGATTGAATCCGGGACTCATATCTGAAAATATCCAACCGTTCTCAAACGTTTTCTCACTCATTACTAAATGATATTTTTATGCCTAAAGGAGTATAGGACTCCTGATGCTCCAGAATGATGCGGAGAATCCGTCCATTACCGACCGTATGCTGTACGTCTGGCCCACAAAAAAATAACAGAATCCTGTAATAAATAGTACAAAGTGTCATACGTTTTGTGTATGCGGTTGGGCGGCATTGAGTGGGACGAGGAACAGAACACGGCTAACAAGCTGAATCATAGCGGCCTGTCATTTGAGGTAGCGCAGCATGTCTTTTCCGATCCTGGGCGGATCGAGCGTCCGGTCCAGAGCGAGGGGAGCACCTCCGGGGAAATGCGATGGCAAATCCTGGGCAGGGGCTACACAGGTATTATGGCGGACGTGCTGAACTATGCCGCCAATAATACTTTCCAAGATTCACTAGGGTTTGTCCGGAGCGCTCTGGCCACATTTTAATGCGCTCGTCCTGGTTCCCATAGGTTCTTTGCTTGCTTTTCAGAATAATATTTACGATATTTTAATCAAGGATTACGGTAATCAACGATTAAGGTAATCAACAATTAAAGGGGGTGCGTGTATGTCAGAGCAAAGTGTGGTGCCTATTGATCAGCTTCTTCCCAATAAACTGCCGTTGGTAGCCCTCATGGGGCGGCCTATTTTTCCGGGAATCTTTACCCCCATCATGATTGGGAACCCTGTGGATGTGAAGGTTGTTGATGATGCGGTAGCCCGGGACGGGCTTATAGGACTCGTGATGCTCCAGAATGATGCTGAGAATCCGTCCATTGCCGACCTGTATAAGGTGGGTACTGCGGCGAAGATCGTCAAGAAGATCAATCTTCCTGATGGGGGGGTCAATATCTTCATCTCCACGTTGAAGCGATTCAAGATAAAGAAGACCCTCAACCCAGTGAATCCCATTGTGGGGGCGGTTGAATACCTTGAGGATGAGGAGGACGATACCCCCGAGGTCAAGGCGCTGACCAGGGCGCTCATCAGTGAGATGAAACAGATCTCCGAGAATAACCCCCTCTTTTCTGAAGAGATGCGGCTCAACATGATCAACATCGATCATCCCGGTAAGATTGCCGACTTTATCGCCAGCATCCTCAACATCGACAAGGGTGAACAGCAGAAGATCCTGGAGGTCCTGAATGTCCGTCAGCGGATGGAGCAGGTGCTGGTCTTCATCAAGAAGGAACAGGAACTTCTGCGGATTCAGAAGCGGATCCAAAAAGAGATAAACGAAAAAATCGAGAAATCCCAGCGGGATTATTTCCTCAAAGAGGAACTCAAGGCCATCAAGACCGAGCTGGGAATGACCACCGACGCCAAGAGTTCCGAATATCAGCGGTTTAAAGATAAGCTGGATGCCTTTAACTTTGAGGGGGAGATTAAGGAGGCGGTGGAACAGGAACTGGAGAAATTCAGCCTCATGGACCCTAATGCCGGGGAATTCATCGTTACCCGCAACTACCTGGATGTGATTGCCAGCCTCCCCTGGAACAATAGCCCTCCTGAGCATTTCGATCTCAAGACCGCCACAAGCATACTGGAAAACGACCACTACGGGCTTAAGGATGTGAAGACCCGTATCGTGGAATACCTGGCGGTGCGAAAACTCAGGGGCGATACCAAAGGTTCCATCCTCTGCCTGGTGGGGCCTCCGGGGGTGGGTAAGACTTCGGTGGGCAAGTCCATAGCCCATGCCCTGGGGAAGCAGTTTTTCCGCTTCTCCGTGGGGGGTATGCGGGACGAGGCGGAGATCAAGGGCCACCGCCGTACCTATATCGGGGCCATGCCGGGGAAGATCATCCAGGGACTGAAGATCGTCAAGACCAAGGACCCGGTGTTCATGCTCGATGAAATTGACAAGATGGGGGTGAGTTTCCAGGGAGACCCGGCCAGCGCCCTCCTTGAGGTGCTGGACCCGGAACAGAACAACGGTTTCCGGGATCATTACCTGGACCTCCCCTTTGACATTTCCCATATCTTCTTCATCGTTACCGCCAATACCTTGGACACCATTCCTCCGCCCCTCCTGGACCGCATGGAGATTATCCAGCTTCCCGGGTACATTGATACGGAAAAACTGGAGATCGCCAAGCATTACCTGGTGCCCAAGAGCCTTGAGAAAAATGGCCTCAAAAAGAG
>JAITNP010000188.1 GCA_031290455.1 Treponema sp.
GCAGGCCGCAGGCAACGCCGCCGCGCTTTTGGTAAAGGATGGAAAAAAGAATACCCGTGATGTGGATATTAAAGCTTTGCGGGAAAAACAACGCTCTGTAATATAGCGGTATTAACAGCGGGGGGAAGGTATGGGAAAAAAACGCAATGGTTTTGCCAGGTGGCATATTCAGGAATCACTAATGCTGTTCCCAATGTTTGTTGGATTTTCTGTATTCACCATTTATCCGGTGTTTTGGGTGCTGCGCTGGGCCTGGTTTGATTATGCCGGATATGGGAAAGCCACTTTTATCGGGATAGAAAATTTTATCCGCATTTTTACCCGTGATTCAAATTATTGGCAGGCTGTCGTCAATACATTTTTCCTTGCCATTGCCAAACTGGTAATTGAAATGCCTTTGGCTATATTTCTGGCGTACCTTGTAAACGACAAGGTGCGGCACGCTTCTGTGTTCAGGATCATTTACTTCCTGCCGACGATTTTCAGTATTGCGGTTATCGGCCTTGTTTTTACTATCCTTTTCAGTGCCTATAACGGGATTATAAACGCCTTGCTGACATGGCTGGGCATTATAAAAACAAACATCAACTGGTTTGGCGGACGCTGGATCGCGCTGACCGTTGTACTCATGGTTTCTCTTTGGTCTACTTTCGGACTTAATATGATGTATTTTCTGATGGGCCTCCAGAATATACCGCATGAACTGTATGAGTGTTCAACTCTTGACGGCGCTTCTGCGGCGCGGCAGTTTTTCTTTATAACCATTCCGCTTCTGGCGCCCGTGATGCAGATTGTTTTCATGCTTAGTATACTGGGTACCATGCGAATCGCGGACCTTGTCCTAGTAATGACTAATGGTCAGCCGGGGGGCACAACCGAAGTAGCGATGACCTACATCTTTAAATATTTCTTTCAGTATGGTGATGCGGGACGGGTTTCCCAATACGGATATGGATCGGCCCTTACGGTTGTTACCGGTATAATTCTTGGGTTAATGACCATAATCTATCTGAAAAATTCCAGGAAAATGAAGGAGATATTTTAAGATGGTAAAAAAATTCAATTATTCCCAGATGCTGATTTATATCTTCCTGGTCCTCGTTTCTATTATCGCGTTATTTCCGGTAATTTATATTCTGCTGTCATCGTTCAAATCGAATCAGGAAATAATGGTCGGCGGTGTTCGTCTGCTGCCGGAAAAATGGCAGGTAGGTAATTACGCAAGAGCCTGGAAACTGGCCAATTTTTCCCGCTACACATTCAACAGTCTGTACATGTGTTTTTTTATCGTAATCGGCTGTATTTGCACCGCCACGGTTGAAGGCTATGTTTTTTCCCGGGGTGTCGGGAGGTTCAGCAAATTTGTTTATTCCCTGGTTATGGCTTCACTGTTTATATCGATAGGTACCCTCAGTCTTTTCCCGCAGATGGGAATTATACGGGCGCTAAAGCTCAACGGTACCCTGTGGGGCGTAATTCTGGTTCATGTTTTTGGCCTGAACGTGACCCAGGTTTTTCTTTCCACGAGTTTTTTTAATCAAATCCCCCGGGAAATTGACGAGGCCGCCCGCATAGACGGCTGTGGTTTTTTCCGCATCTTTATTTCTGTTATCGCGCCACTCACCAAGCCGCTTATCGCAACAATTGGGCTAATATCCTTCCGTACCGCGTGGAGTGATTACCTGATGCCTTATGTGTTTACCATATCGCGGCCCCAGAATTTTCCGCTGGTTGTAGGCGTTATTAATCTGAAATCTTCAGGTGAGGCGGCTTCATCCTGGGATTTGGCGCTGGCCGGTATCAGCATTTCCCTGATACCCATGCTTATTGTGTATCTCTTTCTGAACCGCTTTTTTATCAGCGGGCTGACCGAAGGGGCGCTTAAAGGTTGACCTGGACGCCGCCATAATCTCCTACCTCCACAACAAAATCGCCTCTGCTCCATAGCCACTCAGTGGAAAGTTCTTCGAGTCTGCTAATTCTATTTATACCCCTTTATACTACCAGATTAAACTGAAAATTGAAGAAGATCAACCACCAAAATCCGACAGGCTGTTAGTTCATCGGTGTAAGGCACTCAATTTCCGCAGTCCGGTCCCAGCTTATAATGTGCATATCCTGCTGTGTAACCTGAATATTCCCAGCATAGACAAGGTAACAATCCTTAGCAGGGGATCCCGAATATTTTATCCAGTTTTTGAGACCGTTGAAAAATTCCGGCAAAATAGTTTGCCCCGATTTAATTTCAATCGCGGCGATCCGGGAACCGTCTTCGATAAGCGCGTCAACTTCAGTTTTTATGTTGTCCGCCCACGAATACAAATCGGCGGGAAGCCCAGCGTTTAGGCGGTGCTTCAATAATTCTGAAACAATAAAGGATTCAAAAATATTTCCCCTCAGCGGGTTAATAAAAAGCTGTTCCCGGTCGCGGATTCCCAAAAGACGGCACACCAGGCCGGGATCAAGAAAATGCAGCTTGGGCGATTTTACCAGCCGTTTGCCGTAATTCCGGTAGTAGGGATGCATAACATACACAATCCCCGATGTTTCCAGAACACCGATCCAGGCTTTCGCGGTGTTGTGGGTAATGCCGCAATCGGCGGCCAGGGCGCTTAAATTAAGTAATTGGCCGGTACGGGAAGCGCACATCTTTACAAAAAGCTGGAACTGCGCCAGATCCTTTACGTTGAGCAATGTCCGAATATCCCGCTCAACATAGAATGTGATGTACTGGGAATACCAGTCCAGGGGGAAACCTAACGGTCATAGAGCGAGGGGTAAAGCCTTTTGAGTAGCAGCGCGAAGGGATCGGCTTCCTGCAAACCGGCGCTTTTGAGTTCATCCACAGTAAAAGGGAGCAGGGTTACAAGAGCCGACCTTCCGGCAAGGGATTCGGTGATCTTCTCCATAAGATGGAACTGTTGGGACCCGGTAATGACATACTTCCCCGGATCCGGCTGGGCATCTACCGCAGTTTTGAGCCAGGTAAAAATTTCCGGCACATATTGGGGCTTCATCAAGAATGAGGCCATGAGGATAGGCCGCCAGAAAACCCCGTGGGTCTGTCCGCGCAAGGTGGGCGATGTCGGGGTCTTCCATCGACAGATAGGGTTTACCGGGGAACACCATTTTCGCGAGAGTGGTTTTCCCCGCCTGCCGTGGCCCGGCAATACACACAACCGGAAACCCCGTGGCGTAGCGCAACAGGGTTTTTTCAGCGTTTCGCTTAATCATGGAATATGTATGCAGCGATTCTTATAAATTGTCAATGCCATTGACAATTTGTGTTGGCGCTGGCCTCAAAAGATACGCTGGCGAACTGCTTTAGTTCGATTACCGTATTTGTGGATCGCCCCTTTCGCATCAATGACCGCATCAAGATCATGGGCCACGACGGCTTTATCTGAGTAAAACCTACACCTTGAAGATGTCTACGCAGTTGAACGAAACAAGTCCAATAATAGATGGATTTAAGGCGTGGGCTAAGGTGGTGGAGAGGTATGGGGCTGATCGTTGATATCCGCGATATAGTAAGGCGCTGCCCCCGATACCTAGTAGGTATCGGGGGCAGCGCCTTACAAGTCTGAAAAACTCCTAGTTCGTTCTGTTGTAGAGGGTTATTTCGTCGTTGATCTGGGTAACGATCTTGTCCACCACGCTCTGGGCCGCCACCGTAGTGGGACTGTTCAGCATGGTTTCCACCTCGTTTTCAATGATGACCCGGGCCTTGGAAAACACACCCATGACGCTCCCCGCGCAGGATGGCTTGGAACCCCGCAACGCCTCAATAGCCACGAGGAGTTCAGGATTCTTATTCTTGATGTAGTCTTGGTACACCGGCAGATTAACCGCAGACCTGCGGATGGGAAGGTATCCGGTTCCCATGGACCACTCGGCCTGCTGCTGGGCACCGGTAAGGAATTTCACGAAGTCCCAGGCTGCGTTAGCCCGATTCTTATTCCCCGTGTCCATGAGCCACAGGGACCCGCCCCCTACGGATACGCCGCCCGTGTCACCAGGGTTGACCTTGGGTACTGGCGCGAAACCTACGTCAAACTTGCCCCCTGCTGCTGCGGAAACGTCCACATACACCGAGCAGGAATCCAAGATGTAGCCTACCGTACCGGTGGCAAACTGGTTCTTAGACTCCGATGTGCCTTTCCCGTAATTCTTGTTGGAGGGATCCCGGGCAATGGTATTGAGCTTGGTGAAGATGTTGAGTAGCGCATCGTTAGCAATGACCTTGGCGGCCCTGCCCTTTCGGCCGTTACCGTTGTCCAGGAGGTCCTTGTCTTGAATGGACACGAGCTGTTCAAAGACCCAACTGTAGTTGGTGAAGGATCCCGTATAGCCTACGGCGGCCATCTTCCGGCTGCTTTCAAGGCAGGCGTCCATGGTGGCAAAGGCGGTCTTGGGGTCCAGCTCCGCAGCGGCCACGGCCTGCTTGTTGTACACGATCACCGGGGATGAGCAGTTGAAGGGCATGGAGTAAAGCTCCCCGTCCACCTTGTAATAAGCCAAGATGTTGGGCTCGTAGTCGGAGATGTCGTACTTATCAGCGTTGATGAAGTCCTGCATCTTCAGGGCGGTCTTCGAGTCAATGGCCCACCGGGTGCCGATGTCGTAAAGCTGCATCACATCCGGGCCCTGGCCCTGAGGCGTTGCCCGCAACTTGGTGATGGCGTCGTCGTAGTTACCCTGATACTGGCCCTCCACCTCCACCTTGGTCTGGGAGGCGTTGTAGGCGCTGATCAGCTTATCCAGAGCCTCCTGATTCCGCCCGCCCATGGCGTGCCAAAACACGATCTTCGTCTTGCCGGCAGGTGTTGTCCCTCCACTCTGGTTGCCCCCTGAGGCAAAAGCCATACCCGAAAGACACGCACAAGCTAACATTCCACATAACAATCTCTTCATTCTTTTCTCCATCCTTCATAAATTTTTCTGTTTATATTAAGCGATTCCCCGTGAACAACGTTCCGACAAAATCACCATAAACACCACGTAAGGCCTCAGCCCTTGACCGCGCCGGCGGTCATACCCCTGACCAGGTACTTCTGGCCAAAGATGAACACAAACACCGCAGGGATCAGGATCAGCACCGAGCCTGCCAGCACTACCCCATAATCAACCGCCTCAGCCTCCTTCAGGATACTCATCCCCACCTGGACTGTCCGCATACGGTTGGTGTTGGTTACCAAGAGAGGCCAAAGGAACTGGTTGTACACCTGGATGAACGTGTATATTCCCAAAGATGCCACCGCAGGCTTAGAGATAGGCATGACAATGGAAAACAGGAACCGAATATCCTGGCACCCATCAAGCGTAGCCGCCTCGTGGAGCTCCTTAGGTATGGTCAGGAAAAA
>JAITNP010000190.1 GCA_031290455.1 Treponema sp.
ATTTCCCTTGTATATTCCGGGAGTTCCCGGCTGCAACGCATATACATTTCATACGCCAAAGTCAAAGACCCCGGCTTGTGTAAATATTCATGGTTTTTGAAAAAGGCGACCGCCCGGTACTCGTCGTCGGGCATTTCCTTTTCTTTCAGGCGATACCACAACAACAAATCATCGGCCCACTCAATTTCATGGGCGGCGAATTCTTCAAGTGTTCTCTGTTGCTTGCGAATATTCGCTTGGTAACGTTCTTCAGGGCTTTTCCGTTTAGCCATTACCCGCTACCTTCATTCCAGACATAGACCTTTGCTGTCTCTCCCGCAGCCGTGCGCCCATCGGCAAAGGTGATAAAGGCCCAGAACACCCACCAGCCGCCCATATCTATTTCCCCTTCAATACACTCATGAAAAATAACCCCCTTCGTCATATCGTTGACCCCCGCCACAAACTCCCCGGTAGAGCTGTCAGGCTTGCGGTATTTTATAACTGCCGCAATTATATCTTCCAAATCGGTAAAAGTTTTAAGCGTTATGCGTAATGCCGACTGCCCCTTAAAAATCCTGTGCATGGTTTCCCCCTAATGTATGCGGCTTTCCAAAACAATTTCCCGACAGACGCAGGACTTCAAAACAATATCCTCATTACTTTTCAGGAAACGCCGGATAATAAAATCCCGGACAGATCCTGTTGTTAATAGTCTGATAAATATAATCAAATGCCGCAGGGACACCGCTTCAACATGAGCCGTATCTTCATGCCTCCGGTAATAGTCGGCTTGATGTTTGGTTTTGGCGATATTCCCCGCTTCCACATACAAGCCCTGGATATAGCCGCCCCCATGTCCTGCCGTATCAAAAGCGGCGGCCTTATTGCCGCTTTTATCAGAATTGTGTTTCCTCAAGCGGAATTCGGCGTCAGCCCTGAGCTTTTGTTCAAAGTCGGCCTGTTACGCAAACACTTTTCGCTGGTTGCCATTGAAATCGTTTCGCGTATCCCGGTGAATATCATAGACCGCATCATTGCCGCCTTTGGCGGGTACGGCATTGCCTGGGTGCTTGCATGGATAAACCAGATAGAAGTATGGTTTAGTATTCTGGCGAAGAAGTTATTGAAATGCTTTATCAAAGTCGATGGCGCAGCCGGGAATTATTTCTATGGGAATTACGCCTTTGGCCTCTAGAATTGTTTCCCGATATACCCCTGAAACTGGACCAGCATCTAATATGAACCGGTGCAATACCGGCAGCGCTGACAGGATATCGATAACCCAGTATTCAGGGACCTGGGCTCTAAGATACAGATCCCGCTTGGTGATTAAATCATGCTGGGCATTAGACGGCGACAGGATCTCAATGACAAACCCAGGTACCCCCTCCAGGGGCTTGGTATCGTCCTCAAGATAGTGTCTGAGCATATCCCGGTTACAGATGACCATGATATCTGGGCACACGTAATCATGGGGCTGATTGGGGAAGAGCCGAATATCCAGGGTTTGAAACGTCTTGCAATTATAGTTTGAAACCTGTGCTGCAAGCTGGGTTCCGATGTTTGTAAACGCATTCTGGTGTCGTGGACTGGGAGAGGGCATGATATAAAAGCGCTCATCAATAACTTCGTACCGCAGATTGGGGACTGCATCTAAAAGCGTCTGGATGCGGCTGAACGAAGCGGTATTGATGTATCTTGTAAGCCCTTCGATAACCAAGTGCTGATTAAACTGATTATTGGTCTGTTCCATATACTGGATATATAGCATTTCTTGAGAAACGTCAAGATGCCTTGTTTTATTATGCCACTGGCCCTGCGTAGGGTTGTACAACAGGCCGTTTTATCCATTTTCTTTTATTCTCCATGGCGATTCAAGTAATTGCCTATAATCCTTTATATTTTCTGCCAATAATTCTGGAACATATTCTCCTCTATACGGAAAATGATCCCGGATTCGCTCCTGATGGAGTATATACAATGTTTATTAAAGGATAAGATAGTGTACTAAGGTTCATTGATGGTGTATGATAAAAATCAGAGGGAGTAGCGTATACGTATGCAATTCGACGGGTATCATCATATCGGTCTCTGGGTTAAGGACTCGGTGGAGAGTCTTAAGTTCTATACCAAGGGCCTTGGCGGGAAGATTGTGTTTAGTTTTCCCATGGCAGACAGTGATAAGACCATCTATCTGGTGGATCTTGGTAATAACGCGGTGGTGGAGATCATCCCCCGGGGCAATGGGGAGGAAGAAACCAACGCCCATTGGGCCCATGTGGCAATACGGACCGATGATGCCCGTGCCGCCTATGACCTCGCCATTAAGGCCGGAGGGGTTTCCAAAACTCCGCCCCAGGATATGAATCTTGGCGCCATGCCGGTGTGTAATGCCTTTGTATTGGGTCCTGACCACGAGGTCATTGAATTTTTCCAAGTTATGTAAGCCGGTTTGAGGAAGGCCCATGAAAACCATTCTCTGTTATGGAGATTCCAATACCTGGGGTTATAACCCCCATACTGCCGGACGGTATGATCACAAGACCCGCTGGCCCATGGTTTTGAAGCACCTGCTCAACGCTGGCACGCCGCCGGATGATCCGGCGTGGTGGGTGATTGAGGAAGGACAGAACGGCAGAACAAGCTGCCGGGAGGATCCGGTGGAAGGGGACCGGAATGGACTGCGCCAGCTCATCCCCATTCTGGAAAGCCATAAGCCCCTGGATATCGTGGTGGTCATGCTGGGAACCAATGACCTGAAGCCCCGTTTCAGTCCCCTCCCCTATGATATTGCCCGGGGGGTACAGCGGATCGTAACCGCTATTCAGGATTCCCGCACCGGTCCGGAGGACACCAGCCCGGCAGTGCTCATGATATGTCCTCCGCCCACGGTGGATTCCCCCGGCTTCAAACACGTATTCGGGGATAGTGGGGAACTATCCAAGAAGCTGCCTTTCTTTTACCGTGCGCTGGCCAAAGAAAGCGGCGTCGCCTTTCTGGATGCCGGGAAAGTGATCCAAACCAGTACGGCCGACGGTATACACCTTGAACCGGAAGCGCACCGGAAACTGGCGGAAGCAGTGGCGGAGGTGGTCAGCACGATGGAATGAGGGTATCCTTGCTTTCTTCTGGGTGGTGATTGCTTTAATCGGACCGGATATATACACTATAAGCATGACCCGGGGTATTTTAATTGCTGGAAATGAATCTGCTCTATTTGCTGCCGTTGCGGCGGAAGCGGCAAAACGGGTTGAACACTTTGCTACCGCCTTTATTCCCAACCATGTCTCCGAATCGGAGGGGAATAAGAGCGCTCCTGTGGGGGATGCTCACATTCCCCTCCTCTGGAATTCGGCGAGTCCTGTGTCGGCTCGTACCTTGATCCTTTCCGCCGAAAGACAGCTTGAGCATATCAATGAGGCCATTCTGGTATGCGCCCCCCCTCGGGTACGAAAACGCCCGGGGGATCTTGCTACTGCCGATATTGTAACCATGGTAGACGATCAGATTAAGGGGTGGTTTTTTTTGGTTAAGGAACTGACCTCGATATTTAAGGTGCGGAAAACCGGAACCCTGGTACTGGTATTTTCCGAGCTCGAGGGAGGAGGAGGAAAGGACGACATCCCGGACCTCCTGGGGCCTTCGGCGGTGGCCTCATTCCGGGCCTTTACCCAGGGACTCTTGGCGGCTTCCCAGGATGAGCCATTTCAGATCATGGGATTTTCTGGCTCTGGTGATAACGCCGCTTTTGCGGCTTTTATTTTTAAACTCATGGAGGAAAGCGGCAGGCGGAATAATGGCAAACTGCATCGATTCGGTAAATTGAGCTTTTTCGGCAGATGAAGGATGCATCTCGCCATGAGGCAGGTAACATAAAGATAGCGTATGGCGACTGATCCCACAAATCCCCTGATTGTTCAAAGTGATCGTACCCTGCTCTTGGATGTCCATGCTCCCAAAGCGGAGGAGGCTCGTGCCGCCATCATTCCCTTTGCGGAACTGGAAAAATCACCGGAACATATTCACACCTACCGGATTACCCCGCTGTCCCTCTGGAATGCCGCAAGCGCAGGGTTCTCCCCGGAAGCTATTGCCCATGCCCTTAATGCCTATACCCGCTACCCCATGCCGCCGGGGATCCTTGAAGTCTTTTCCGATACCATGGCCCGGTACGGAAAAATCAGACTGGTTTCGGCCGCTCCCGCGGTTGCGCAGCCTTCCACTCATGCTACACAAGAACCAGATAAGCCGGTACTGCCGGATTATCTCTTGCTGATTGCTGATGACGAAGCGGTTGCCGCGGAAATAGGGGCGATGCAGATCCTCGAAAAATATGTGGTGAAAACCGCTGAGGGATTCCGCCTGCGCCTGATTGACCGGGGGAGCGTGAAGCGGGAACTCATCAAGCTGGGCTGGCCGGTGCACGATGAGGCCCCCCTGGTGCATGGGGCGCCCCTGGACATCCGGCTCCGGGAAGTGAGCGCATCGGGGAATCCCTTTTGCCCCCGGGACTACCAGGTTGAGGCCGCTCAAGCGGTGCTGGGATCAGGCAGTTCCGGTACAGGGTACGGGGTGGTGGTGCTTCCCTGCGGTTCAGGCAAGACCGTGGTCGGCATGACCTTCATGTCCCGGTTAAAAACCAATACCTTGATACTTACTACCAATGTGGCGGCGGTGCATCAATGGATGGCGGAACTCCTGGATAAGACCATGCTTACCGCGGATCAGATCGCCGAATACACCGGGGACGCAAAGTCGGTGGCCCCGGTTACCATTGCCACCTACCAGATCCTCACCTGGCGACCCGATAAGGGAGCGGATTTTCCTCATTTTAAGCTCTTCCAGGAGCGCCCCTGGGGGCTTATCATCTATGATGAAGTACATCTCCTGCCGGCGCCGGTGTTCCGGGTAACCGCAGAACTTCAGGCAGTACGGCGGCTGGGGCTGACCGCTACTCTGGTCCGGGAAGACAGGGCGGAGGATGCGGTATTCAGCCTGGTGGGACCCAAGCGATATGATGTTCCCTGGAAAGTCTTGGAAGGCAAAGGCTGGATAGCCGAAGCGATATGCACGGAAATACGCCTGGACCTGCCGGAAAAACTCAAAATCCCCTATGCGGTGGCTCCTCCTCGGAAAAAGTACCGTATTGCCAGTGAAAATCCTCTCAAGCGCGGGGTGGTACAGCAGCTCGTCGAAAATCATGGGGAGGATCAGATCCTCGTCATCGGGCAGTATATCTCCCAGCTTGAATCCCTGGCAACCGTACTCAAGGCCCCCCTCATCACCGGGAAGACCCCCAACAGGGAACGGGAACAGATCTACGGGGCCTTTAAACAGGCCGAGGTTCGGATCATCGTGGTGTCCAAGGTGGCCAACTTCGCCATAGACCTGCCGGATGCGTCCATGGCGATCCAGGTTTCAGGGTCTTTCGGGTCCCGGCAGGAGGAAGCCCAGCGCCTGGGCCGTATCATGCGTCCCAAAGGAGTGGGGGGACGGAATTCTTACTTTTATACGGTGGTTTCCCGCTATACGGTGGAAGAGGATTTCGCCGCGAATCGTCAAAAGTTTCTCTCGGAACAGGGGTATACCTATGGTATTCAACAGTGGACAACCTAACATGAAAACCGATCCATTCCGCTCGGTTGAGGACTGGAAATCGGCCCTGATGATTCTTCCGGATAATGCATTTTTTGAGCTCCTGCGGAATGTCTTGGGAAACATTAAGACTCCCTTCAATAAACAGCGGCTTGTGGAGGATCTGGTCTCCTTTCTGTCCCGGGAGGAAATACGGAACACCCTTGCCGCCTATATTGACGAGCGGGATGCCAAGATTATTGCCGCGGTCGCGCTGCTGGATGAACCGGTGGCCGGGGACCTGGAACGGTTTTTCACCGGGGAGTTTTCCTACATCGAGATCCATGACCTCCTCCTCAACTTGGAAGAACGGTGTATCCTCTACCGGTTTCAGCAGGATGGGATCCGTCATCTGGCCCTGAATCCCCTCCTGGAAACGGTCCTTGCCCCATACACCATGGATACCGGTTTTTGGGTTACAAACCAGCTTTTCCCTTCGGTACCCATACTACCCATGCCCGCAGTACCGGTCATACCTTCCTGGGATGATCGGATTATTGCCGCGATTTTTACCTTTGTTCTGGAAGAGCGGGAATTTTTTAAGGCCGAAGGGGGAATCCGTAAAAAGGTACTTGACCGGGGGAAGCGGCTCTTCCCCGGCTTCTCATTGGAGACCCTCGTCGGTGTACTCCAATGCCTGGGGCTACTTCGTCCGGATACGGCGCGATCCCATCAGGGTGAAGGGCTGAACCCCGGGCTTGAACCCGATATGCAACGGCTCAATGCCTTCAAGGTCCTTTCCCGCCGTGAACGGCTGGAATATTGCGCCGCAGGGATCTATGGGTACCGAAACCGCGGAAACCCTTCGGTGGGAATAGGAATACCCGTGGAAGCTTCCTCCGGAATAACCCTTCCTGGTAGTTCCAGCCTGGTTTCCCCACGGCAGATACGGGTCATTACCGGCTTCATACACAATCTCCTTGATACCCTTGAACCGGGGCGGTATTATCCGGGGATAACGATACGCAGGCTCATGGATATACTGGAGCGGGAAGCGGCCAAGCGTACCATCGAACCTGCCTGGGGCATCCAAGGCGCCACGGGCCATGATTTTGCATCCCTGCTTGAAGCCCTGGAAATGACAGGTCTCCTGGAACGTTCCTCCCCCGACTGGTGGACCCCCGGCGCTGTCTTGAGCGGTACTTCGGGCGGCCTCGGGGAAGCCGGCGAAACGGGGCCGGCTTCCCCGGAGCGGCCGGTCCTCGTCATGGATACGGTCTTTTCCTGTATTCTGTACCCCGAAATTGCCTTTGCCGACGCTCTGACCCTGGCGCTTTTTTCTTCGGTTCAGGAGGTAGCCGTTCAAGCGCCTATTGTTCAGGATACCACGGTTCAAGGGACCGGCGGCATGGTAGTGCGCTTTGAACTTTCCCGTGCATCGGTGGTCCGGGGCTTTGACCGGGGTATCAAGGCGGAGACCATGGTGGACCACTTAAACCGACTTTCCGGCAACCGGTTGGACCAGAGCCTGAGTTGGACCATGAAGGATTGGGAATCCCGGTATGCCGGGGTCTCCCTGTATCAGGGGGTAGTACTTACCCTGGCGGAAGATCGGCGTTACCTGGTGGAAACTAAACCCGTAGCGTCCCTGGTGAGACGGATCCTCGGGCCGGGAGTATATCTCCTCTCGGTCCCGGAGAAAGCCGAGGCAATGGAGGCCTTGCAAAAAGCAGGGGTTGATATCATAGCCCAGCCGCCGCTGAAAGACATCCTCAACCAGGATGAGCCTTGGCGCACCCCCTATCCTGCTCCCCGGTCCCTCAATCTTGAGGCCAAGCCCCCGCTTTTTTCCCCGGCGTATCGGCCCCCTCCTGCGAAACCACCGCTTGAGGCGGTCAAGGAACGGTTCCGCCAGGCCCTGGGCAAGATGCAGCTCTCCCAAATCGAACGGGATGAACTGGCCGCCCGGATAGAACGGCGCCTGATTTTAAGTGAACCCCAGCTTACCGGAGCCACCATCCGGTACGAAAAACTGGAAGCCCGGGGACTTGACTACGTGGGAAAGATGTCCATCGCGAAACAGGCCATCGCGTCAAAATCCTATGTTGAAATCCGGTGGCCCAATCCTGAGGGGGGAACCAATCAGGCCCTGGGCATCCTGGATGCCTTGGAAAAATGGGGAGGGGAAAGCGTCCTCATCATTAAGCCCATATCCCAGGGGGATGACATCCCCCTGGCTCCAATCCGCCTGCCCTTGGGGAAGATCAGCTTTTTACGGCGGATTAAACCTTCGATTTTCGGAGAATAACGTTTTGGAGCATAAGTTTTGGAGAATATCATGCCCTTGTTACCCTTTTCAAGCCCGCAGATGGAGACGAGTCAGGCTAAACTTGCGGTGCTCATCGACGCGGATAATACCCAGCCTGCCATCATTGAGGGCCTCCTCGACGAGGTTGCCAAATACGGCGTCGCCAGTGTCAAGCGGATCTATGGTGACTGGACCAGCACCAACCTCCGGTCCTGGAAGGAAAAGCTTCTGGAATACGCCATCCAGCCCATTCAGCAATTTTCCTATACCAGCGGCAAGAATGCCACCGATTCAGCCATGATCATCGACGCCATGGACCTGCTGTACAGTGAAAAGCTTGATGGCTTCTGCATTGTCTCAAGCGACTCCGATTTTACCCGGCTTGCCGCACGGCTGCGGGAAAGCGGCCGCACGGTCTACGGCTTTGGGGAAAAGAAGACTCCCCGGGCCTTTGTCTCGGTCTGCGATAAATTCATCTACACCGAAATCCTCCGGGATGTGCAGGAAGAAGGGGAGGGGGACGAAGACGACACCAAGCCCGCTTCCCGGATCCGCAAGGAGTTCAAAGTTGACCGCCGCCTCCTTAAACTGCTCCGGGACACGGTGGATGACCTCGCTGACGAATCCGGCTGGGCATATCTGGGTGGGGTGGGTCAAAAAATCACCCTCCGTTCCAGCGAATTCGACCCCCGGAACTACGGCTTTAAGAAACTGGGGGACCTTTTCCGTGCCCTCAGCCAGTTTGAGACCGAGGAACGGCCCCAGGAAAACAGTACCGGACGACAGGTGTATATCCGGTGGAAGAAGCGGAAATAGCAAGCAGTGAGGCGTTTTATTGTTTGGGGTTCTGCCGGGATGTTTCAAATACCTCGTTATTTTCAGGACATCCAATACGCTGAAACCTCCAATCGCTGATTCGCTCCTTCTCACGGTTATAAATATTCGGTGAGTTCTTGCAACCTTCGAATTCGGGGATGAGGATAGGTTGGATAGGCGTCTTCCTCGTCTATGAGCAGTCCCTTTCCGCCCAAGGCACGATAGCCTTCCACGTAGGGGGGAGTGTCGTCAATGAAAAGGGTGGTTTCCGGCGTGGTTCCCAGAACGGCGAGGACCTGGTAAAAAACCTCCGCCTTGGGCTTGCCTTTAAAGCCGTTCCAGCGGAGGTCAAAGAGGTGGGTAAAGCGGTCCGTGATGCCGATCTTCTGGAGGATCCGGTCGGCGTGTTCCTTGGGGGAATTGGTGAGGATCGCCAGAGGGAGGGGGAGGCTTTGAAGAAAGTTCCGCAGCATTGGATTCGGGGGCAGGGTATCCGCCTCGCCTTCAGGGTGAATCGCCGCATAATAGGCGTCAATATCGGTTAAGCCCTTTTCAGCCCGGAGCCATTCCAAAGTGGTACCGTACCATTGCATGTGCTCCTGACGCTGCCGTATCGCTTCTTCCGGCGAAATGCCGAGGTAGGTGGCGATATATTCGACGATACGGCGCCGCACATTTCGTTCAAGGCCGTAACGGGTGGAATAGAGGGTGTTGTCCACATCGAAGAGTATGTATTGCATCATAAGTCATCATAGCAGAGGCCATCGGTACGGGAAAGAGGTCCGGGGCCTGCAGGATGATGACCGGAAAAAGCCCTTTCGCAAGGACGGAAGTGGATACTATCGAGGCAGTCTGATTGACTTGCAAAATATCAGATTATCGAGTATCTTAAAAACAAGGGAGATAGGTATCCACCATCAGTAACGGCCATAATCCGGCAAGTGACCTTGAGTATCCCTCGACTGAAACCGTTACCGATGACTTACCGCAGGTAATCACGGATATCGTTATCAATAAAAAGTACCGGTAGCTGATTGAAGCGCGAATCGGTAATGATGCAAACATAGCGGTACGGATATTTAACTACACTTATTTTGAAGGATTAAAAGGCCAGGTAGCTGATGAGCAAGGGGTCATTACCATCACCTTACCCCGTGGGAAGGTTATCTATTGGGAGAGCACCAAGAATACCCCGGATAAATCAATCTTACGGATACAATTCCCCGATGGGAGTTACGGGGACTACGCGGTCGAATTTTTGCGGAATTGGTGGAAAGACGAGGCGCAGTGAGAAAAACGGGCTGATGCCCCAAGCGGATATGAAAATCGTCATCGGATTCATATAAATTCTATCCAGAATTTCAGGAGGTAACCACGATGGTACAAGACATGATACTGACCGACGCGGAAGAAGCGGCGGTAGCAACCGGCGGAAGCGGTTCGTAAGGAAATGGCGCAAAAACTCATAGAAAATAATGTTACGATTGATCAAGTTATCAATTTCACCGGATTGGATATTGATACCGCACAGTCGTTGTATACTCCATAAGAGAACGTAGAGATAAATAGGCCTCTTAATAAAAAAAGCGAGGAGTTTGATGCAGGTTGTAAAAAATGCCGTTGCGGGAACCCTGGAATCCAGTGATATCTATATAGAAGTCTCCCCCGGTCAAGGGATAACAATCGAATTGACCTCGGCGGTGATGCAGCAATTCGGTGATAGTATCAAGAAAACCATGATGGAGGTGATTCAGCGCCTGGAGGTTCAACATGCACATATCCGTGCCCATGATCGGGGCGCATTGGACTGTGTTATCATGGCGCGGCTGGAGACTGCCCTGCTTCGGGCAGGCAAGAGGGATGCCTCATGAGACGAAGTATGCTGTTTTTACCTGGTAATAATCCGAATATGCTGATAAACGGCGGGACCCTGGGGGCAGATGGGATCATCATTGATTTGGAAGATGCCGTATCCCCGGACGAAAAGGACGCTGCCCGTCGCTTAGTGCAGTATGCCCTGGCCGCCCTCAATTTTGGAACCTGCGAGATCATTATCCGCATCAATGCCCTGGACACGGACTATTGGGAACAGGACGTGGAGGCGATTGTCCCCCTCGGCCCGGATGCTATCATGCCGACTAAGGTGAGTGACGCCGGGTATATTCATCAATTAACGGCAAAAATAGCGGCGATGGAAACGAAGGCCGGAATAACCAAGCCGGTCATGCTCATGCCGCTCCTGGAAACCGCCCTGGGGCTGGAAAATGCCTTTGCCATAGCCTCAAGCACGAACCGTATCACCGCGCTTTATTTAGGCGCCGAGGACCTCACCGCGGACTTGCAAGCGCCCCGGACCAAAGCGGGGAGCGAAATTGCCTACGCCCGGGGCAGAATCGTGTGCGCCGCCCGAGCTGCCAGGGTTGACGTACTGGACACCCCCTATACCGATGTCAACGACCTGGAGGGTCTCCGGCAGGATGCCATCCTGGCACGATCCCTGGGGTTCACCGGCAAGGCGGTGATTTCTCCCCGGCATGTGGACGACGTGAATGCCGTGTTCAGTCCCAGTGACGCGGAAATTGACCATGCCCACCGGGTTTTTGAAGCCATTGCCCGAGCCAAGGCACAGGGGAAGGGGGTCATTTCCTTGGACGGAAAGATGATCGATGCCCCCATCGTGGAGCGGGCCAGGACCATTTTACACGCGGCGGAAGCCTTGGGAAGGGTAAATCATGAGTAAATTGACCGCCTCACTGGAAGAGGCCATCATCGCCAGCGGGCTTAAGGATGGCATGTGCATATCCTTCCATCATCATTTGCGCAACGGAGACTATGTGCTCAACAAGGTGATGGACGCCATTGCAAAGCTGGGCATTGGAACGCTCACCATTAACGCGAGTTCGATTTTTGACAGCCACGCTCCGCTCCTCACCCACATAAAAAACGGCGTGGTAACGGGCTTGGAAACCAACTACATGGGGCCGCTGGTGGGTAAGGCGGTGAGTGAGGGGATCTTGCAACAACCCGTCTTGTTCCGTACCCACGGGGGCCGTCCCAGCGATATTGAAACCGGGAAGTCCCCGATTGATGTGGCCTTTATCGCAGCCCCTACGGCGGATAACCAGGGAAACTGTACCGGCCAGTTCGGGAAATCGGCCTGCGGCTCCCTGGGATACGCCTTTCCCGATGCCATGTACGCGAAGCAGGTGGTGGTGATTACCGATAACCTCGTGGAATACCCTTTGGCGGATTATTCCATCAGCGAAGTATATGTGGATCAGGTGGTTGTCGTGGATGCCATCGGCGATCCCCAGGGTATTGTATCGGGAACCACCCGTATGACCCGGGACCCCATCGCGCTTCGTATCGCGGATCTCACCGCCACGGTGATTAGTGCCTCGGGACTCTTAAAAGCGGGTTTTTCCTTCCAGACCGGCGCCGGGGGCGCACCCTTGGCGGTTGGACAACGGGTCCAGGAACTCATGCTGCAAAAGGGTATTAAAGGCAGTTTTGCCCTGGGGGGGACCACGGGGTATCTCGTCAACATGCTGGATGCAGGCTGCTTTGAGAGCATCCTGGATGTCCAGTGTTTTGATCTTAAAGCAGTAGAATCCCTGCGCCGCAATCCCCGGCATGTGGAGATAAGCGCGAGCCACTACGCCAGCCCCCTGGCAAAGAGCTGTGTGGCGGATAACCTCGATGTGGTGGTGCTGGGGGCCACCCAAATTGATGTGAACTTCAATGTCAACGTCCACACCGATTCCAATGGGCACATCATCGGTGGTTCCGGCGGCCACAGCGATGTCGCTGCCGGGGCAAAGCTGGCCCTGGTCATTGCCCCTTTGAACAGGGCGCGGCTCTCCATTGTGGTGGACCAGGTCTTGACGACCTCCACCCCCGGCAGTACCGTGGACGCCTTGGTCACCCAATACGGTGTTGCGGTCAATCCCCGGCGGGAGGATCTGCAGCGGACCCTTGGGGCATCCGGCCTTCCCCTGGTGGCAATCGAAAAGCTGCGCGCCATGGCCGAGGAGATCAACGGGGTTCCCCAAAAGCCAACCCCGAAAGACCGGGTGGTTGGGAACGTCATGTACCGGGACGGGACCATCATTGATGAAATATTGCAGATTTGAGGTGTGTTCAGAATGATGGAAATGGCAGAAAAATAGAGGGTCGCCAAAAACCCGAAGGGGATGATGGCCCGGGGCAATCGGGTAGGAGGCTACCCATTAGTTGAGTAGCCGTCCTCTCACACCACCGTGCGTACCGTTCGCTACGTGGCCAGGAACTTTCCATCAGAGCGCTTGCGGAAATAGTGCGTTCTGAGTGTATGAAGAAGAACTGCTGAATAGCAAACAATCGCCCGATGCAGTCTGCCGTATTACGTGGGATACTGCAAAACCCAACGGAACTCCGCGTAAACTCTGCGATATATCCCGACTTTCGGCCTTGGGCTTTACCGCCAAGACAGTATTACGGGATGGTATTAAAAAAGCCTATATAGATTTTTTAGGCAGATGAGGAAATTTCAAAATTAATCAGGAGGCCCCCTATGCCTTCACTATCGATCTGGTAGCCCATGACTAAACGAGAATATGCTCCTCTGCTTATTACTCTATGTTGCCCGGGTGTATGAACGGATTGTAGACACCAAGACCATATACCCTGATTTGATAGTCTTATCATTATCATAGAAACCTATCTTTCATTCCCCACACCGTTCTATAATTAAGAAGGAACCCCTCATGGCTTCACTGCGCCCCTTAAACCCGCTGAAAAAAGACATCATCCGCTACATCATCGCGGAAAATGAAGAACAGGAACCGCCCCAGAACGACGCCGCTCATTTCATGTGCGCCTTTGAGGGCGGCTTCTCCTCCCTGATGCCCTTCACCCTTTTTATGCCGGTATCTACCAAGGTTATCTTGTACGTCTCTGAAAAAGGGGCCAATGAATCCGCGGATAAGCGATCTGAATTTAATAAACGTTGTGAGACTCTCAAGAAACCCCTGATAGATACTGCCAATTTCATTATCGATCTGGTAGAACATGACTATCTCCGCCTGATAAAGAAACAATCCAAGATAGAACTCCCCCAGAATTACAGCGCTCATTGGCGGCGCTATGAAGCCTTTTACATGTCCGAAATTGAATCCCTGATAGTGGTCTGCTCTAATTTACTTATTCCAAAACTGAAATTGTACAAGCTCGCAAAGTTCGATGAAGAAAAATCCCGTCTTATAATTAAAACTCGCTGAATTCCAGCGTCCTCCCCTCTTCTTCCCTTATCCTACCCCATCATACCTCTATTTTTCTTTTCATGAATTGCTGGTCGCGACCGTTCACTTAATCATGCACACCACCTCGTCACCGTGGGCGCCGGCCAGTTCGCCAGCCGCGGGGTTTACTGGTCCATATCCTCCAGCGGGATAGCCAACACCACGGCCCGGCAGGAAGTTTCGCGGTTCTTCCAGTGGACATCCACCGGCGCCGTAACCTTACAACGTTCCTTGGAACCGTTGGCAAGGGTGGAATGGCGCAAGCCGGTTATCCCCAGGCCGAGCTTCTGGCTCGTGGCCTCATTAATGACGAGCGTTCCCGCGCCCGTGTCCACCATTGCCCGTACCGTCATCTGCCGCACTTCTTGCTCTTTCATAAGCCCACGCTGAACCATTCCTACATCAATCCCGTTTTTCAGGGTGATTTTCGCATACACTGCTCTCATATAGATATCCTGCTACCTATAATCTAACACAAACACCGCAAGAAAACAAACCTTCCTCCTTCTATTCCCTTCTTTAATATCGCTTTTTTATCCCGATTCTCCACCACATCCAATACCCGTTCAACTACCCAACGCCTCGCTTTCTTTCCCGGCTTTCTTTCCAATTGTTGCTTCTCCATCCCATTCAGGCCGTTCCACCACAATGGTTCTCAGCACTGATTCCAATTCCTTACTCCCATCTGCACTGTGCTATTCCCACATTCCGGCAGATACTGATTATGCTGGTGGGCCTGTACACCGTGCGGATAGTGCTGAGTATCCTGGGGGTAGAGGATTACGGGATTGATAACATAGTGGCCGGGGTGGTGACCCATAAAGGCGGTAACCCAAGCACTTATAGAGTCATTTATGATCATATCGTATGGACAAAAGTGGCTCATTTCATTTATACTATAGAAATATATACTAATTTTAAGGAATTAACCGGCTGGGTTTTAAACATGCGCAGACCCTTGCGGGGAGAATTGAAAACGTGCGGCTCATTGCGGTTTCTGACCCGGTAGAAGGGGCACGGAAAAGCTTTGCCGAACGGTTCTCCTCGGTGGAAACCTTCGCGCATTATTTGGGGTGGTGCTCAAGACCTTGAGTCCCCCCTATTGACAAACTGTAGCCGCCTGATTACAGGATGAGGCAAAGAAGAATGACGTTGAACTCATTTTAATGTACGTTTGAAGCTGATAAGGAGAGGTAACGATGGCATATATCGAACTTGACCGTACGAGGATGGTGAGTAATCTTTTGCAGGTGAAAACCGTCACCGATAGGCAGTCAATCGGTTTGACCGTGGTAACAAAAATATGTACCAGTGATCCACATATCCTTTCCTGTTTATACGACGCAGGAGTTACCGCTATCGCCGACAGTAACATGGCCAATTTCGCGCATACCCCTTGTGGTGCGGAACCGAAAACCTACACCAAATCGGTCATCAAGACGCGGTTAAGCGATATACGTGCGCTTCCCGCTATACCCGCCTATGCAAGGCCGGAGCGGGTTTTTGTTTCCGATGAAGCCTTCCTTGAGGCAATCACGGCGCTCCCGCGGGACTTACGTCCGGAAACGGTGTTTATCGCGGAACTGGGGGATTTGCGGGATGGGTTTCTGCTGGAAGATATACCCCCACTGGTAGCACGGTATCCTGAGGTTCCCTTTGCCGGGGTTTCCGCTAATTTCGGCTGTTTGTCGGGGAAAATGCCTGATGTGTACAGCATAACCCTCCTCCACGACTGTGCCGTGGCTGCGGCTGCGGTTTCGTCCAAGAAGGAGCCGCCTTTTGTCTCGGTGGGCGGTACCGTGGCGTATCCCCTGCTGGTTTCCGGGGAAGTTTCCGGGTTGGTTGCTGAACTCAGAATGGGAGAAGGCATCTTCTTTGGGTATGATTCATCCGCGGGAATTCCCATACCGGGTTTTTGCCGGAACACCTTTACCCTCTATGGGGAGATAGTCGAAATCCGGGAAAAATTCGTGCTACCCTTGGAACACCCGGGGTATAATGCCTTCGGTGGTCATGCGGTTCCCCGTAAAACAGGAAAACGCCGCTGTGCTGTGCTTGATTTCGGTATCCTGGGGGCGGCTATGGATGACATACAACCCCTGGATACTGCGGTTACCCTTGGGGGACAAACCTTTGATTTTACCGTGATGGATATCACTGAAAGTTCCCATCCCTATAAAACGGGGGAGCATATTGCTTTTGCGGTACAATACAAAGCAGCAGCCCAGGCATTACTGAATCCCTATATTGCTCGAATCATACGGTGAGCTACATCCGGCAATGACAGAAAAGCCCATTACCGGCATTTGCAAGCGGCTTATAAAGGGAAAAGCTTCTTACCTAATTCACCATTTACTATTTGACCCATCGCAGAATAGATTGCCGAAAGACCGCAGAAAATACCAACGTACCCGGCAATGATTTTAATGATATGGCTTTCAAAGAAATGACCGAGAGCAAGGAGGAAAAATAATATGGCCAATGACAAAAATACCGTTTGTGACGCCCGATTATGAGCTAGGGTTCCCAGAAACATGAAAAATGTAAAGATACCCCATAAAAGTAAATAAAAACCCATGGATACGCCATCACCGGGGTTCATATTGTCGAATGGACTAATCCAGATAACGCACAGGGACCACCAGAATAGGCCATAAGCGGTAAACGCGGTTCCGCCAAAGGTATTACCAAGCTGCAGCTCAGTGATACCTGCAATGATCTGTGCAATACCGCCAACGGCAAAACCCATGGCAAGTATTACAATGGACAATTCAATGATATCTGCATTGTGTAGATTCAAAAGAACTGTGGTCATGCCAAACCCTAAAAGACCGAGTGGTCCGGGATTAGCAGCTTTCTTTGTATCAATAGACATACATTACCTCTCTTTGTGTATTCAAGATACCCCTATTTTGTCCTATGTTTTGAAAAAAAGCAATAGTTACG
>JAITNP010000195.1 GCA_031290455.1 Treponema sp.
TGACCGGCAGAGAGTTTGCCCTGCTCAAGACATTCCTGCATAACCGGGGGGAGCTTGAGGAGCCTGAGGGCATTGGTCACGGTGGAACGGTTTTTCCCCACTTTGGCGGCAACCTTGTCCTGGGAAAGCCCGGTTAGTTCCATGAGCCGCTTATAGGCCGCGGCTTCTTCAATAGGGGTAAGATCCGCCCGCTGGACATTTTCGATAAGGGAAACTTCCATGCGTTTTTCATCCGTGTAATTGCGGATAAGGGCCGGTACTTCCGAGAGACCCGCAAGCGCTGCGGCCCGGCTTCGGCGTTCCCCGGCAACAATGCGGTAGGTTCCATCCCCGACGTCCTCGGCGATGATGGGCTGGATGATGCCGTGTTCCCGGATGGAATCCGCTAATTCCCCCAGGCTTGCATCATCAAAATACCGCCGGGGCTGGCTGGGATTGGCCCGAAGTTTTTCCAGAGGAAGGGTTACGGCGCCCCCCGCGGCTTTGTCTTGAGACGCTCCTTCCCCGGAAAGGGGAAGCAGGGCATCAAGCCCTTTCCCCAGCCCATGCTTAGGAGACACGTTCTATCACCTCCTTGGCCAGGCTCTTATAGGCCTTGGCTCCGCTGCATTGGGGGCTGTATTGGGAAATGGCCATACCATGAGAAGGCGCTTCGGAGAGGCGAATGTTTCGGGGTACGATGGTGGAAAAAATCGCGTCTTTAAAGTACGCGCTTACCTGTTTAACCACTTCCTGGGCAAGACGGGTCCGGGAATCATACATGGTAAAGAAAATGCCCCCAATATCCAAACAGGGGTTCAGGTTTTTTTGTATCCGTTTAATGGTTTTAAGCAAGAGGGATAGTCCTTCCATGGCAAAATATTCACATTGCATCGGGATGATCGCCGCGTCCGCCGCCACCAAGCCGTTTAAGGTGAGCACTCCCAGGGAGGGAGGGCAATCAATCAGAATAAAATCATAACACTGCCGCACCGGTTCCAGGGCTTTTTTGAGAAAAAAATCCCGTTCTTCCTGTTCGATAAGCTCCACCGCTGCCCCGGAAAGATCAATGCTCGCGGGAATGACCGAAAGCCCCGGGACACCGGTTTTTCTGATGGTCTCATCTATGGAGGCCACGCCGGAAATCAGTTCATAGACCCCGGGCTTGCTGGTATTCACCCCGACTCCGCTGGAAAGATTTGCCTGGGAATCAAAATCCACGAGGAGCACCGATTTTCCCGCATCCGCAAGGTACGCCCCAATATTTATGGCAGAAGTCGTTTTACCAACCCCTCCCTTTTGATTTACAAAGACATAGACGTTACTCATGGCCACATTATATATAATATAGCCATTTTTCACTATTGAATAGCAGGTAATAACCCGTTATTCTATAAAAATGACATCCATACGCATGATTGCCCTTGATTTAGACGATACCCTTTTACGGTCTGACCTCTCTATTTCGTATCGTACCAGGAATGCGATTAAACGGGCAGAGTCCGCAGGTATTGTCGTGGTACTGGCTTCCGGCAGAATCCCGGCGGACATGGAACGGTTTGCCCGACTGCTGGGAATGCACAAGCGTCCGGGGTATTTGGTCTGTAATAACGGAACGATCATTCAGGAAAGCCACACCGGAACTATCATCTATGAGATACGGCTGCCCGCTGAGATTGCCTTGATCGCCTACGATTTGGCGGAAGCGGAGGGATTTCCGATGCAATTGTATGAAGATGATATTATGTACGTTTCACGGTCCAACGAGTTTACTAACTATGACCAGAAGCTCACCGGACTGAGACAGGTGGTGGTGGAGAATTTCCGGGCCATGGTGGCCGCCGGTTGTTATAAGCTCCTCATCCCCGGAGACCCCATGATCCTGGCGCCCCTGGAAAGCCTCCTGCGAACATACCTGGGGGAGGATATAACCCTTTTTACCAGCAAGCCCTATTTCCTGGAGATCCTCCCTCCCAAGACCGATAAGGGAACGGCCTTGGAGAAGGTGGCGGCAAAACTGGGAATAGACCGGGAAGCGGTGCTTGCCATCGGGGATTCCATGAACGACGAGGCCATGATTCGGTGGGCCGGCATGGGGGTAGCCATGGTAAACGGGGATACTCGGATTAAAGACATCGCCGCAGTGGTTACCGAACGCTCCAATGATGACGACGGCGTGGCCGACATTATCGACCGGTACATCCTAAAAAAAAAGGGGATATGACGATTACAGAAATGACCATTTTTCTGTAACACCCGGTTGGCTGTATTGTTATATATTAAAACTCCTTTGATGAAATATTTTTATTATGCTGCCGTCGTTCTCCTCCTTTCGACGGTGGCATTTTCTTTAGTCCATACCAGCTTGTCCCAGGGGTTCACCTCGGGTATACTAATCTTATGATGGTGCGGATGGTGTTTTTTATGGTGATTTTGTGTGTTGCCCCTTCTTTTTTGCCGGGACAGGAAGCACATGCCGGGATGGAGGAAGTACCTGATGCTGCCCCGCCGCTCCAAGAAGCAGCCGATTTTTTCCCGGTGATGCTGCTTTGGGAGGCTGCCCGTTCCGGGGATATCCACTGGCGCCCGGACTGGCCCCTGACTGTGCCCCCGGATGGTTTTACGGTTGTATCGGGGCGGCCTCGCTCCATCACCCTGACCCTTGAGGCAGGGCAATACCGAATACAACGGAATAACCAGGGATTGCTCATGGAATTTCCTTTTTTTGTACGGCAGGAGCTTGTGCAGGTCCATATCCACCGGGATTCCGCGGGTAAAATCACGGGGTTTATGATCGCTTCTGAAATCCCCTGGATCATTGATGTGCTTGCATATACCGGCGCCGAGCCTTCCCGTGCCCGGGTTACCACGGCCGAAAAGGTGTATTGCTCCCGGTTTATTTACGCCACTACCGGTGTTTCCGAGACATGGTACGATCAGGACGACGCGATGGTAGCGGTTTTCACCGCCCCCTGTATGGTTTTTCAAGGTGAACGGCGCTTCACTGCCCTGGAAGGACAGACGCTGGAAGGGACCATGACCGCACGGTACGATTATGACAGCTGGGGAAATAATGTTGCAATCAATACGGTGATCAATGACTCCTCATCCAGGGTTTCCGCCCTGTATACGGGACTGAACCGGCCCCGTTATTGGAAACCCTGGGTTCAGGATTCCTCGCCGGGTTATATCCTGCAATGGGATGCAGGGGGATTTCTGGTCTATATGACCGGAACCGCTACCCAGGATGAAGATGGGGTAGCGTATCAGTATACCCAAGATGCCCGGGGAAACTGGACGGAACGGCGGGAAATACCGGTGATCCGCCATTCCGGGGCCTTGGTACCAAGTCCGCAGGTAACGGTACAACGGATAATCGAATATGAAACGGGAGTGCGGCGATGAGGGGATCCGTTGATTGGCGGGATGTTAAATACGAGGAGACCTTTGAACAGGAACTTCGGGGCCTTGAGCGCCGCAGGGAATCGGATCAAAGTTGTAGGGTAGAGGATCTGGAAGGGCTGCTGCGGCATTTGTATATTATGGATGGTGCTGATTGGGCGGGCCGGGGTGAAGTCCAGGATATCATCATGGCGGCAACCATCGCCGCCTATGAACAGGTTATCGCCGAATGGAAAGCTTCATGCGGGCGTTAGCAGAAGTCAATAACCGGATGCGGCACACCGTCATCAGAGCCGGTGTGCTGGGCTATTGTATGGGGGTACGCCGAGCAGTGGATATGGCCGATGCGGAATTGAGGGCCGGCGCTTGCCAGCCCCATCCCATCTATACCATGGGGCCTTTGATACATAATCCCCCGGTGCTGGAACGTTTGAAAAAACAGGGGGCAGCCATTCTGGATGAGGAGAACCTCCCGGAAGATCTGCGGGACGCGGTGGTTATCATTAGGGCTCATGGAATCACCCCACAACAGGAAGCCGCATTGACCCTCCGGGGAGCGCGGCTGGTGGATGCTACCTGTCCAAAGGTCCGGGCAAGCCAGATGCAGGCCCGCGCTTTGACAAAAAAAGGGTACCGGATATTTCTGGCCGGAGAAGGGCATCACGGGGAACTCATTGGTATCCAGGGATATGCGCCGGGCTGTCTGATTGCGGCGAACCGGGAAGAAGCGGAAACAATGGCGGAAGCCTGTTACCGGGAAGCGCCCCAGGGGAAGACCGCTTTGCTCGGACAGACCACTATTTCTCCGGATGAATACCAGGCCATAGGGGAGGGAATAAAAAAATTCTTTCCCGACTTAACCATGCTTGACACCATTTGCGGGGCCACCAGGGATCGACAGTATGCCCTGCGGGACCTCTGCAAGCGGGTGGATGCCGTTATTGTGGCAGGCGGAAGAGAATCCGCCAATACCCGGCGGCTTCTCGCCATCGCGCAGCGTTTCGGCAAACCCGCATGGCTGGTGGAAACCAGCAAGGAGCTACCCCCTGCAATAGCTGCATACCCTCTGGTGGGACTCTCCGCCGGGGCTTCAACCCCGGATGAAATAATTGATGCTATTGAGCAGGTCCTAGAGGACAGGTGCATGGTTATTTCCAAATGATATGCTTTTTTATGGTTTCTAAATAGTGTTCTAAACTTTCCTGTTCACACGCAATAAGCATGGTATAAAAATCCTCTTTATTATTATTGTGCTGCCACGCTTCTATGGCATCCAGATACGGTATACGATTCAGAAAATAACCAATTAAAAAAAGTATCCATCTCATCAACAATTTTTAATGGATCGCAAAATATATGATTTGTTCCATCCTTTAATTTGACATATACCGGAACATCACGGTATTTTCCGGCATTTTGCGGATCAATACCGTGCAGTATTAATGAGTGAATAGTAAATATATCACTTCTTCTGAATGCAGATACTTTTTGAGGTGATAAGGTTTCAATGTAATCTATTGCCGCCTTATGATTTATTATTTCCAAATGTTCACGCATGGATTTTCCACCAATGGTAATACCTTCTAATAATAAGAGCTTGGTTTCTTGTAAAGAAAAGGTATTTCCTTCTATGGCTGTGGAATTATAGGTAAAATCCACATCAAACATGCGCTTTAAACCGCTTGCCTGTTCCACCGGTAATGGTCTCAATCCATCAAGTTCTTTTTTGAGACTATCTATATATTCCAGTTTCGTTTCAATACCCATATTATACTCCTGATGATACATCACAACGCTCCCGGAGGACTGCGGCGGACGGTAAATTCCTGCTTAGTAACCCAGGGATGTTCCGATGTCTTCTGGGCATGGAAAAGCAGGGCCGTCTGTACCCGGAAAGGCTGCTCCCCGGGATTGGGCCGGAGCCTTGTCCAGATACCGTCCCTGCCCAGGAGCCGGGCCTGGCAGTTATCCTTAAAATAGGCTTCCAGAATTGCATACACCTGTGCCCGTATATCCTCCTGAAGAATGGGAAACATGAGTTCTACCCGCCGCTCCAGGTTCCGGGGCATCCAGTCCGCGCTGGAAAGAAAGAGTTCCTCTGCCCCGCCATTGGCAAAATAGAAAATCCGGGAATGTTCCAGGTAATGATCGACCACGCTGACCACCCGGATATGTTCAGACAATCCCGCAATGTTCGGAACGAGCATACAGATTCCCCGGACATTGAGCTGAACCGTAACCCCCGCCTGAGATGCCCGGTACAGGGCGTTGATCATGTCGATGTCCGCCAAGGCGTTCATCTTGGCCATGATCCGGCCGGGATATGCCTGGTTTGAACGTCTCGTTTCCCGGTCGATCAGGTCCAGTAACTGGTGTTTCAGACCCGTGGGGGCAATCACCAGTTTCCGCATCAATTGAATCACCGAATACCCGGTAATCATATTAAAGAGCAGGCCGGTGTCAAAGGCGATTTCATCCCGGGCAGTAAAAATACCGATATCCTCATAGAGCTTTGCGGTCTTATCGTTGTAATTTCCCGTGGACAGGTGCACGTACCGCCGGATACGGTCGTTTTCCTGGCGTATAACCACGGAAACCTTGGCATGGACCTTGAGCCGCGCAAGGCCGTAGATCACGATGACCCCGGCCTTTTCCAGCCGGTTCGCCCAGGAAATGTTCCGGCCTTCATCAAAACGGGCTTTCAGCTCCACCACCGCGATGACCTGCTTCCCGTTCAGGGCGGCTTGTTCCAGGGCCTTGACAATGGGAGAATTGCCGCTGGTCCGGTAGAGGGTGGCTTTGATGGCAATCACCTGGGGATCCGCGGCAGCGGTCTGGAAGAACCGTATCACCGGATCAAAGGATTGATAGGGAAGATGGAGCAGCACATCCCCCTGGCTTATCCGGTCCCAGAGGGATTCATCCTCACCAAAGACCACGTTCCGGTAGATATCCCAGGGCTTCTCCCGGAGGTGCTCAAACCCCGGGAGGGTAACGAGGCCAGATAAGGTATCCGGGTTAAGCGGACCCGCTACCTCGTATAAATCAGCGTCCTCCAGTTCCAGTCGGCGGGCCAGCGTATCCCGCATTCGGGTACTTCCGGGGGAAAAAACCATCCGTACTGCCCGGGAATTTTCCCGGTTTTCAAGGACTTCTTCCATGGCCTCAACAAAATCCTCATCCCGTTTTTCATCCACCGAAAAGTCCGCGTCCCGGTTCACCTTAAAGATCATGGTTTCCTGTACCCGATAACCGGGAAAGAGCGCGGCCCCCCAGGTGGTTACCACATCATCCAGCAAGGCCCACCGGGTTTTGCCCGCCTGTTCTTCGGGAAACCGGACGATACGGTCCAAGACAGGGGGAATCCTGAGAATGGCAATATAGGCATCCGCTGCTTCGCCCGCGGTAACGGTATCCGCAGTATCTGCACTATCCGCGGTGAGGAGAAACGCGGCGTGGAGACGAAGACTTTCGATGGAAGGCAGGGGGCGATCCTCCTCAATTCTGAGCGGGGTGAGGACAGGATAAATCTCCCGCATAAACAGGGATTCGAGGTAATCCATATCAGCGCGGGTATAGGCATCAGGACGCACCAGGCAAAGTCCTCCCTGGGCGAGGGCGGGGAACACGTCATGCCACAGACATTCGTATTGACGGGAAAACATAGCGCGGACTTTTTCAGCCACTGCTTTAAGCTGCGCTTCAGGACTCAGCCCCGCGGGATCAGGGGGCGCCCCGCCCATCCGCGTGGCCTGTTTTATCGCCGCCACCCGGATCATGAAGAATTCATCAAAATTAGCGGAGACGATGGATAAATACCGGAACCGTTCCAGGGGGAGGAGATCCGGTCTCAACCCCTCTTCCAGGACCCGCTGGTTAAAGTCTATCCAGGAGAGGTCTCGATTAAAATACACTGCTTCCATATATACTCGGCTTTCTGCTTAGGTAAGGATCACCTTATACCCATATACATCTTGAAACAAACCAGCCTTTTCTTCCAGCCCTCTATATTCCAAGCTGAGATCATGATTACCCTGGGTCTGGAACACCACGATTTCACTTTTCCGTTCCACGCTGATGTGCCGTATCTGTTGGGAATGGCCCCGGTCCAGGGCATCCGCAACCCGGAGTATAGAGGCCATTTTAAGTACCAGGATCCGGTCTTCCCGCTGGAGGGCAATATACTCGATATCCGTTGGCGCTGGGGGGTCCCCGCGATGATACCGGATCACGTTGGCGATGACCTCCAATTCATCCCGGTGAAGGCCGAAGATCTCCGAATTGACCACAATGTACTGCCCATGTTGTTGATGGCGTGACCCCTGGATGAACATCCCGATGTCGTGGAGTATGGCCGCCACTTCCAGCATCATCCGCTCCCGCCGGTTCATGCCATGCTCATGGACCAGGGCGTCAAAGATCACCATGCAGAGGCCGGCCACATGCCGGTTATGGGCCTCATCATAATGATACTTTCGCCCCAAATTGACCGCGGACGCGATGATCTGGGAGAAGAATTCCTCCTGCAATTCCGGGTCAACCCCCAGGGCAAGGTCTATGAGGAGTCCTTCCCGGATCGAAACCTGGGGAACCACCACCTGGGCGGCTTGGGTCTCTTCCAGGAAGCGTTTATACACCAGGATCCCCGGCACAAACCTTTCGGCCTCGGCATAGGAAATATGCAGTTTCTGCACACAGGCTTCAATACTGTAGTGCTGTACTTTTTTAACCAAGGTGATGAAGGCTTCCCGTTCTATGATCCGGCACTGTTCATTGAGTTCCGTTCCGATGAGGCCGGCAACGATCCGGGTATCGGAACCGATCACCACAAAGGTCCTGACATGGGCCAGGCCCATTTCTTCGTTTAAGAATCCCAGGGTCTTGCGGATGTTTTCATTTAAATACCGTTCCTGGGACTGGATGGAACCCGTTGCAAACCGGGATTGCTGATCGATGAAGATGGTACCGATGTGCAGGCTGTGGGCAGCCACCATTTTCCCCCGCCGCAGGAGCATGATTTCGGTGGAACCGCCGCCTATCTCGATAATCATGGTATTGGCTCGCCAAAACTGGGGAAAATCCTGTTTCAGGGCAAAGCGTACCGCCAGATACATCAGGCGGTTTTCCTCAATTCCCTCAACAATGGAGAGGCGGAATCCCGTTTCCTGGCGGACCCGGTCCACAAACACATCCCGGTTCCGGGCGGCTCTGAGGGCGCTGGTGGCGATTACCTGGACATCGGCATTGGCTATGCCCCACCCCCGCAGGAGTTCCCGGAAATTTTGCAGCACCGCAAGGCATTGCAAGAAGGATTCCCGGGATACCTGTCCCGAGGTAAACACATCACGGCCAAGGGCCACGGGCTTTCCCGCACTATCCATCTCCTTCCAGCGGCCATCCTCGGATATCTCTGCCACCAGGAGTCTGATACCCGTAGAACCGATCTCCACAACCGCAACCAAACGAGTTTTTGTGTTTGTGTTCATAGGTAATTATCGGGAAGTATAGGGCCAATTATAGCAGGGAGAGGCATCTGAGGGGAGCGTAAAAATCATCAGGCCTTCACGCTAGGGTTCTGTTACGAGATGAGATAGAGACTCATGCTTTCGGAACAGAACCTGTCGGTCAAGTGAAGGCCTGATGATTTTTACGCTCCCCTCAGATGCCTTTCGGGCTATGATTGGTCCTGTGCGAATGAGGGGGAAGGGGCAGCATTTAGATGTGTTTGACCTTATATCGCAGGATCGTTTTGAGCTTGTGCTGCTCAACCCGGCGGGGGTCTGAAAGATAGATCTCCTGATGGTGGGCTTCATCCTTGCGGATAAGCCTTGCTTGTTCCATAAATGCATGCATCTTCGCAAAACTTGCTGGTTCATTATCATAACTACCAATATGTAACATTTGAACCGAGAGGCCTGCTTCGATTTCATCAAACCGTACCGCATCAAGCAGAGGATGGGGCTTCTTTTTTCTCGTTATGGCTCGTGCTTGTTCCGCGATTTCCGGGGTAACAAAATCGGGCTGTCGTATCATCAGGGTGTATATGTAGGTGGATTTATCTTTTACGGTTGTTATATCGGTGGCACTCCATATTCCTTCAAGGGGATACACGGTATATGCACCATATCCCGGGGGGGTGATTCCTGATTTCGGCATCATCCGTACCGCATAGGCCAGGGAGTAAAGCACACCGGTCCGGTCCGCAAAGTCTTCCTGATTGGGGTCTCCTCTGCCGGATATCATGAAAAACTGCTGGTTGGGGATGGTCAGTAATTGGGGGCTTGTTTTAGGGCCGTATAATGCCGCTTCCTGTTTTTTCCATTCGTACTTCATAACGGGATAATAGGGCAAATTATGCATACGGTCAATTGTTCAAAAATAGTGTTGCCTAATCAAGATAAAATTGTTATGGTATATGTTAATGACCGTTCGGTAACTTTAAATGGAGCCTTACCCCATCGGTACCGGGATATGTATGACAAAGCAGGATATTATCAAAACCGCCTTCCGGGTATGGGGGCGGGAACTTTATCAGTCTACCAGTCTCACCAAGCTTGCCCAGGAACTGGGGGTTAGTAAACCCGCATTATACCGGCATTTTGAAAATAAACAAGCCCTCGTTGATGCCATGTATGAAACCTTCTTTGATGAGTACGCTGCCTTTATAAAGCCCCAATACGAGCAAGCCCTTGCCTCGGGGGAGGTAACGGAAAGCCTTTTCATCATGGTGCGAACCATTAGTGATTATTATGCCCGGAACATGGACGCCTTTATCTTTTCCCTCATACAGGTATACGGCCACCGGGAAAAGGGGAATGCGGTTGAACGATTGATTCCCCGGGGGGTGGACATGCGGCGCTTATTGCGGTTTGAAGAGGCTATAAAAACCTATCCGTCGATGATACAGTTGATCATCGCAACCCTGATCTTTTTGATGGCCCATTTCCATAAACATGAGCATGCCATGGACGAGGACCTTTCGGAGGAACGGATCCGGTACATTATTGCTTTAATCGAGGCAAGAGTTGCCGCCGGTTTGGGGTTTAATAAGGATATGGTGAAGACCATAGATTATGAGGGGTTGGAAAACCGTATCGCCGGGAGCCTCAAGGAGCTTGCAGATGATGGACTCCTCCGGGCGGTGGCCTGTGTTGTGGCTGAGGCTGGCCCCTGGAACGCTTCCATGGATATGGTTGCCCGGCGTTCAGGGTTATCTAAAAGCGGCCTCTATGCGCATTTTAAAAGCAAACAGGATATGCTGGCCCAGCTCTTTTTAAGCGAATTTGACCGGATTGTTGCCTTTGCGGAGGCGAATAAGAAAAACTCCCCGGTTCCCGAGGAGCAGTTGTACCTGGTTATCATATCCATCGCGGATTATCTCCGATCCCGGCCGGACATTCTGGTGGCCCTTGATTGGATCAGAACCCGGCGGCTTGACCTGGGCCTTGCGGTTCCTCTCCGGATATACCGGGTCATTTCAGATATCTCCTGTATGGAGGGTAGTACGGGGGATGCTCCCGATATGGCGCTGGAGCGGATTCCCCAGTGGATCATGTTCCTTATTGTCAATACCTTGATACACCGTCCTGCGGGGATGGCCTTCTCGGAACTGCCCAATCCTAGCATCAGGATATTGTTTAAATTTATTGTTTTAGGTATAAAGGGGTGTACGCTATGAATCGTATGCGGTATACTTAAATATATAGTGATAAACGGCAAGAAGCCGTAAAAGGCCGCGCACTATGCGGGCCTTATATTACCAGTTGACCGGGGGTATTCGGTGGTTAAACACGTTTCCCACGGTCAAAAGAAGAGGAGTCTCAGCATGATCCAAATCTTTCACGGTGCCGGGGGCGGACGATTTCGTCCGTCCAGCCCGGTGGTCATCCTTTTAGTATGCGCGCTATGGTGCGTTGGTCCGATGGCCGGCTTCGGTCAGGAAACCAGAACCATTGCTCCTGATGAAGCGGTGGACCTGGCCATAAAAAACAACCTGGGCCTGGAATCTTCCCGGATCAGTACGGAAACCAAGAAGCGCAAATCCGATTACGCCTGGAATAGCTTTATTCCAACGGTGGACCTGGGCGGCAGTTTGATGCGGTCCAATGAGGCCACCACCAGTTCCGGGATCGCCCCGATTGCGCCAATCCCTGGTCTTTCAACGATACCGGGACTGGAAGTGTATGGGATGGCGCCCTATTCGGTAGATGTCCCCCAGTGGCATGTCGCCGGTTCCCTGCAGATGGCCCTCAGCATCAACTTCGGCATGTTTGCGGCCATGCGGACCCTCCGGCTGGATTACGAGGGGGGGATCCTCTCCTACGAGAAGGCCAAGGCCCAGCTTGAACGGGATGTACGGAAGTCCTACTACCAGATGCTCCTGCTCAGGGAGAACATTGCCCTCTTGCGGGAAAATTATGCGGCGGCGGAACGGCGGGTAGAGATGGCCCGGGCAAATTACCGGGCAGGGCTTGCGCCAGAGCTGACCTTGCTACAAGCCCAGGTCTCCATGGAAAACCTCAAGCCCACCATCGATCAGGCGGAAAACGGGCTTAAACTGGCCATGGCTCAGTTTGCCATGAACCTGGGGCTGGATTACGATACCCAGTTTGAACTTATCCCGGTGGCAGGGGATGTTTCCTTCGTTCCCCTGGATATACGGGACCTCATCTCCCAGGCCGCCGATGGAAAACCGGATATTCTGGAACTGAAACAGAGTGTTCTTGCCTTGCAAAGTCGCCGTAAGGCTACCTTTTATCAGATCTATACCCCGACCCTTTCTTTGAGCTGGAACCTGGATCCAACCTTTCAGAAGGACCCCTGGAAGGATACCTGGTTTGATGGGGACAGCTGGCGTCAGCAGTCCGGGATGTTCCGCATAACCTTGGGTTTCCGGCTTAATGGGCTGCTGCCCTTTAGCTCAGAAGCTCAGGGGCTCAAGGAACTGGATGATAGTATCCGGAGCCTCAATATCGGGCTTGCCCAGGCGGTGCGGGGGACAGAACTCGAAATCTACAATACTATCCTCTCCCTGGAACATGCCCGGGCTACTGTGGAGGCCCAGAGTCTGACGGTAAATTTGGCGGAGCGGACCTATCAGCTCACCGAGGCGGCCTACCGGGCGGGTCTCCAGGACTTGCTGGAAGTGCAGAATGCTGAACTGGAAATGCGCCGGGCAAAGATAGGGGTATTGGAACAGAATTTTAATTATCTTACCGGTCTTATTGACCTTGAATATGCCATGGGAGTTCCCTTCGGAACTCTTTCGATGAGCCTACGGAGCGTACAATGAAAAAAATACATCTATTTATCATGGTCATGGGGGTACTGCTCATGGCTGGCTGTAACCGGGGCGGAGATAATAAAAACAAGGCTGCACCGGGGGCGGCCCCGGAAGTACCGGTCTTCGCGGTGAATACCACCACTGCGGTCAATGGACAGATCCAGGACTACCTCGCCCTTGCCGGGGACATTGTCGCCGGTTCCACGGTGGATACCTATTCCGATGTAGCGGGCAAGATTACCCGGCTCTATGTTTCTGTGGGCAGCCGGGTTACCAGGAATGCCCCTATCGCCGAGGTGGACCCCTCAAAACCAGGGATGACCTTTATACCCGGCGTGGCCCGGTCCCCTATTGCGGGAACCGTGGTGGCCCTCCCCGCCCAGGTGGGGATGACCATTAGCCAGGCGGTGCCCATTGCCCGGGTTGCCGGGGGAAGCGCCCTGGAAATCAAGATCTATGTGGCGGAACGATTCATTTCCAAGATGACCCGGTCCCTGCCCTGTGAGATTACCCTGGACGCCTATCCGGGGGAAGTGTTCCGGGGGAACATTACCGAAATAAGCCCCGTGGTGGACCCCTCTTCCCGAACCATGGAGGTGAAGGTCAACGTGGATAACCCCGGTTCCCGGCTCAAGGCGGGGATGTTCGCCAAAGTCAAGGTCATTACCGAGCGGAAAAATAACATTGTTAAAATTCCCGCCGCCGCAGTGATCCAGCGCTTCGGCGAAAATTACGTGTTCACCGTGGAGACCGACCAGGGGGATCCGGCCTTCCGTGTTGCCCGGCGGAAAGTGATAACCCCGGGGATACTCATTGACCGGGTACTGGAAGTCCAGGCAGGGCTTTCCGCTGAAGAAGAAATCGTGATCCGGGGCCAGACCCTTCTTGAGGATGGGGCCCGGATAAATGTAATTGACCGGGTGGCGCCTTTAAGCGTCAACTGAACTGTTTTTGAGGGAGTACTTATGAGTTTAGCAAAAACCGTGGTGTCACGGCCGACTACCATGTTTATTATCTTTGCGCTGCTTATCGGATTGGGGGGCTTTGCCCTGGTAAACCTTCCCATTGATCTCTTCCCTGAGATTAACCCTCCCTACCTGGTGGTGGTGACGACCTATACCGGGGCGGGGCCTGAGGAAGTGGAGCGCAGTGTTACCCGTCCGCTGGAGGCGGCCCTTTCCGGTGTTTCGAGTTTGGAAGAGGTAACCTCCACCTCCTCCAAAGGGTCCAGCATGGTGATCATGGAGTTTACCTACGGGACCGACCTGGCGGATGCGTCCAATTCCGTCCGGGACGCCCTGGAACGGGTGCGGAACTACATGCCTACCGGGGCGGATTCCCCGATGATCTTTAAATTTGATCCTTCAATGATGCCCATCATGGGCCTTATGGTAACGGGAAACCGTACTCCCGAGGAACTGCGGGAAATCGCCGAGGACACCATCGTACCCCGGATTGAACAGACCCCGGGTGTGGCCACCGCCTCGGTAAACGGCGGACGGGAAAAGATCATCCGGGTAGAAATTCCCCAGTCCCGGCTTGAGGCCTACGGGCTTACCGTAACCCAGATGCAGCAGATGCTGGCGGCCCAGAACATGCAGGTCGCCGCGGGGACCATCACCGAAGGGGGGCTTTCCTACCTGCTCAACACCATGGGGGAATATACCTCCCTGGATCAGATTAAGAACACCGTTATTTCCTACAAGCCCAGCGGTCTGGTGAATGGTCAGGTCGAACAGCCCCGGAGCGTGTACCTCCGGGACATCGCTGATGTGTACGAGGGCTATAAGGATGAAACGAGTACCGTCTTTGTGAATGGGGTTGCAGCAGTACAAATGATGGTACAGAAGCAGAGCGGGAAAAATTCCGTCCAGACCGCCAAGGAACTGCGGGCCCGGCTTATCCGGATCGCCAAGGAGATTCCCCAGGATATCAAGATCACCGAGATCTTCAATACCACGGACCAGATAGAAAACTCCCTCAACCAGGTAACCTCCACCGCCATCTCCGGGGCGTTCCTCGCGGTGCTGATCCTGTTCATCTTCCTCAGGTCGATCAAGCCGACCCTTATTATTGGTATCAGTATTCCGGTCTCCCTGATCCTCACCCTCATGGTGATGTACTTCGCGGGGCTTACCCTGAACCTGATGACCATGGCCGGCCTGGTCCTGGGTATTGGGATGCTGGTGGATAACTCCATCGTTATCCTGGAGAATATCTACCGGTACCGGGAAAAGGGAGCCAAATTGACCGCCGCGGCGGTGCTGGGGACTTCCGAGATGATCACCGCCATCATCGCGTCTACGTTGACCACGATCTGTGTATTCGCCCCCCTGGTGATGTTTCAGGGGCTACTCGAAATGGCAGGGGAAATCTTTGCGGGATTAGCCTTTACGGTGGTGTTCTCTTTGGCGATTTCCCTCTTTGTGGCTATCGTCTTAGTGCCGGTCTTGTCCAGCCATTACCTGCCCCTGGTTACCCGGAAACAGAAATCCCTCCAGGAACCGCTGGCGTCCATAGACGGCATGTTCAATAAATTTTTCAACGGCCTTGATAATGCGTACCGCCGGGCCATTGACCGGGTTTTGCGGCATAAGCTGGTGGTTATCCTGGTACTCGTCGCCCTCTTTGCGGGGAGCCTCGTCATGATCCCCGTGATTGGCTGGGAATTCATGCCCCAGCAAGCCGCGGATTCGGTTATCATGAATGTAACCATGCCCATGGGTACCCCTTTGCCGGAAACCGAGGCCCTCCTGCGACAGATCGAAGTCATGGTCGAGCGGGAAGTACAGGGCTATGAACGGATTACCCTGACCTCCGGCGGTGGGGGCGGTCTGTTTAACAGCGGGTCCAGCAACAGCGGGTCCCTGCGGATTAACCTTCCCGAATTCGAAAAACGGATAGACAGCGCCGAGGACATCAAAACCAAAATGCGCGCTCACTTCCATGAATTTCCCGGAGCCTCCATTGCCTTTGGCAGCGGCGGCATGGGTGGCGGCGGCATGGGAAGCGGTAATCCCGTGGATATTGTCATCAGAACCGATGATCTGGAGAAGGGTAAGGGCATTGCCGAAAAAATCGCCGCCCTGATCAAGGAACGGGTACCGGAAGCCACCGAGCCTCAGGTTGACCTCAAGGACGGGCTGCCCCAAATCGAGATTGAGCTTGACCGGGAACGGCTCTACGACTTGGGACTTAACACCCTCACCGTGGGTAACGAGATCAAAGCCGCGGTGGACGGCATTATCGCCACCCGGTATAAGTCGGGGGGCCACGACTATGATGTGGTTCTGGTGCTCGCCGAGGCGGACCGGAGTACCCGGCCTGCGTTGGATCACATCTTCGTGAACAGCCAGATGGCTGGTCGTGTGCCTCTTTCCAGCTTTGCCTCTTATAAAGAAGGGACCGGACCGATGACCATCCGCCGGGAAAACCAGAGCCGGATAATCCACGTTACTGCCGGGGCTGCGCCGGGTACTAAAATTAATGCCCTTGAAGATAAGGTCCGTTCCATGGTAACTGCGGAGATCCCCGCAGAAGATGATGTGATCATCGAATTTGCCGGGGATAATGCGGAAATGATGAAGATGATGGGAAATTTCGTCATTATCATGGTCGTTGCCATGTTCCTGGTTTTTGGGGTCATGGCCAGCCTCTTTGAATCCTTCAAGGATCCCTTCATCATCATCATGACCATTCCCCTCTCGGTAATCGGTATTGTGGCGATCTATCTAATAACCGGAACGACCTTCAACATTCTCACTGCCGTGGGACTCCTGGTGTTGATGGGAGTTATCGTGAATAACGGTATTGTCCTGGTGGACTACACGAACCTGCTCCGCAGCCGGGGGCTTTCCCTCCACGAGGCCTGCGTAGAGGCGGCGGGCAACCGGCTTCGTCCCATCCTCATGACCACGCTGACCACCATCCTGGGGCTGATGCCCATGGCCTTCTTCCCTGGGGAAGGGTCGGAAATGGTGGCCCCTATCGGTAAGACGGTTCTGGGGGGTCTCTCCTTCGGTACCCTGATGACGCTGTTCCTCATGCCCACTGTTTACGCAATCATGAACAAGCGTTCTGATGAGCGGCAGGCCAAGGCTCAGGCACGGCGGGAACGCATCGCGGCGGGGATCACCCGGAAACAGGCCAAGGCTCAACCGGTCGCGGCGAAGACCGGGACGACGCCGATCCATGCGGCCCGGATCCGGGAGGCGGAACTATGATACGGATTGAGATCGTTGCAAACCATTCGGTAGAAGAAAACATCCTGGAAGCGTTCCGGGACGATGGGGTCGGCAAGTTTTATACCAAATACCCCAGCGTATACGGGGTAGGTTCTGCCGGTCCCCACATGGGGGATGCCGTCTGGCCTGAGGAAAACTTCGCCCTGGTGGTCTGGTGTGAGGAAGATGAGGCCCGGGGCATAGAGCGGGCGGTTGCCTCGGTGAAGGAACACTTCCCCGGTGAGGGGATCAAGCTGTTCCGATTGCAGGAAGCGGTAGCGGTGCAGCGGACAGGACCGGTAGCGTGTCCGCAGGCAGTACCGGCGACACCTCCAGCTGTAGCGCCCGCAGCAGAGACGGCTCTGCCGGGGAGAACACCGGGAGCGCCGCCGGCAGTACCGGCGACACCACCGCCCCCGGTGCAGGTAGCGCTGCCGGCGAAGGCGCCGGTGGCAACACCGGCAGCGTCCTGGGCAAGACAGACCGTGTTGCCGACGACCGTGCCTCCTCCCTCGGTACAGCCGGTAGCACCGACGGTTCCACCGATGCGGGTGCCAGTGGTAGTGCCAACCCTAGGACAGATGGCATTGCCGGTTACCGCACCGGTAACAACACCGGCGGCACTGACAACAGATCAAGTGATACTGCCTGCGGCACTGGCAAACTTGCCGGTGCCCAAGACCGTACCAGTTTCGCCTGTTCCGATAGTGCCGGGAGTACTCTACCCAATAATGCCGAAACCGGAACCACCGGTATACCAACCCGACGGCATGGAAGAAGAGAATAGCTGAGAGGCAGACCGGTTCGTGTTATGTACCAAAATGGATGTAACACGAACCTTTATTCGTCTATAAAATATATGGAAAAGGTAGAATATATAAAACAGTTAAAGAGACTCATTAAAAAATATCATCCAGATTTATGTATTGACGAAAATTTAGAATCAATGTATAATAAAATCACGGTAAAATTAAATAGCATATTAAATAGTCTAAAAACGAATGAACGCAATTATTAATCACGGATATTCCGGCCATGCTGGTATAGTCAATCTACTTGAAATATATTATGAAATAAGATACAATAAGTAATTATGGCATACGATAGTAAATTCAGAAAACGCGTAATTGCGTACAAAGATTCCGGGCATACATTCACCGATGTCTACGAGGCTTTCGGAGTGACGGACCGCAGTTATTACATATGGAAAGAACAGCTTGAGACGGTCGGGGATTTTGTCTATAACTACCGCAAAGAGCATAAGGGGAAGATTTCAACAGAAAGGTTGAACGAGCTGGTTGAGAACCACCCTGACTGGTATT
>JAITNP010000221.1 GCA_031290455.1 Treponema sp.
TTCATATTTTTTCTCTCGGCTGAATTGTGTAATTCCATTCTCCATGAAACTTATCCCTTTCCAAATTCGTAACCGTTCACGGGGGTGGTTGACAAAATTCTGAGCAGTAGAGTAAAATAGCAGTATGGAAGGGAACAATTTAGCCAAAGTGGTTAAACAGCAGGCTGAACTCATACAGCAGCTTGTGGCGAAGCTGGCGAAAGCAGATGCCCGTATTGCTGAACTTGAAACAGAGATAGCCCGGTTAAACAAGAACTCCTCAAACTCATCGAAGCCCTCTTCCTCGGATATCGTAAAGCCACAGAAGCCGGTACATGAAAATGGAACGCACGAAAAGCGTAAACGAGGCGCCCAACAGGGGCATAAACGGCATCTCCGTCAGCCGTTTCCGCCCGAACAAGTAGATACATTTGTGAAAATAACCCTTGAAAGCTGTCCGCTTGCGGGGGTGCGTTGGAACAGACCGGCGAAGAACCCGAAATACATCAGCAGGTTAAATTGGTAGAAAAACCCTTTAGCGTAACTGAGTATCAACTTCCCCAGTATTGGTGCGAACATTGCCAGACCTATCATACTGGAACATTGCCAGATGAGGTAGCAAAGACCGGATTGTTTGGCGTATCACTTATCGCGCTAGTAGCCTATATGAAAGGACGATGCCATATATCATACACCGCGCTGAAGGACTTCTTTGAGGCGGTATTGGGGATAAAAATCTCCTGCGGGTTTCTGGCAAAACAGGTGGAAAAGGCAAGCAGGTCGCTGAAAGAAAGTTATGAGAGCCTGGTCAAGGGGCTTAAGGAAGCCCCTTCAATCAACATAGATGAAACGGGGTGGAAGCGGGAAGGGAAGCAGGAATGGATATGGTGCTTTAAGACGGAGAAACTGGCGGTATTCCGGGTGAGTTTTTCGCGAGGACACGAGGTACTGAAAGCCATGCTGGGGGACTACCGGGGGATAATCATCTGCGATTTTTGGGGAGCCTATCGAACCTTCAAACTACATGCCTGTTGCAATTCTGCTGGGCACACTTGATACGGGAGATACGGTTTCTTGCAGAAAGTCCCGATAAGGCGGTTAGGAAGTATGGCAGGGGTGTATTGAAAACGATTCGGCTCATGTTCCAGACTATCCATCAGCAGGAACAGATGGAACCCTGTGTATGGATAGAACAGATGCAAGAACACCGGAAGAATATCGTAAAACGAATATTGGGAACGATTCCCGCGCATAATGACGCGCAGAAGATAGCCAAACGAATACAGAAATGGGAAACCGGGTATTTTTTGTTTATAGAGAAGTGGATAGCGCCAACGAATAATGCGGGAGAACAAACGATTCGGCAGGTAGTACTGGATAGGAAAGTAACGCAGGGAAGCCGCAGCGAATGGGGTGATGAATGGCATGAGCGTTTCTGGAGCATTTTGACCACATGTTCATTGCAAAATATCCCGGTCATGCCCTTTATCAAAGGATGCATTACCGCCTATACTGTTGGCGGTAACTATCCGCTCTTGTTGTCAAATGAGACGTAAATTCACCTATATTTTCCCAATAGCCCCCCGTGAACGGTTACCCTAAAACCTTTATTGAACCTTTTGCCGGAGGAGGAATTGTTAGTTTAACAATGGCAAATGAGAATTTAGCCGAACATATTATTAAAGAATCAGATTAAAAATAATATAGCCATAAATAATCTAATTGATTTAATACGGAACGCACAAATTGAAATTATAGGATCGATACGGCAGGAAGTATTATCAGGAATATCGGACAAAAATAAAAAGCATAATTACTTTTGTAGACTTTTATAAGGGAGTAATCTGTCTCTACCTCCTCCCTAATCCACTGCCTTCATGGAATCGGCCATCTTGATGTTTCGGAGTTTCTTCAGCATGAGGAGGTCCACTACGGCGGAAAAGAACAGGGTGATGATCGCGGATAAGAGGAAACTGAGGGGGGAAATATGCCGCCCGAACATGAGGTCGGTGGTTTCCGCTACCCCGATGATGAAGGCATGGAGGGGGATGCCAATGAAAAGCCCTGCGATGGCGCCAATGATGCTCAAGACCGTGATTTCCCGGAATATATAGGCTGCGGCTTCCCCCTGGTGAAAGCCGAGGACCCGGAGGGTAGCGATTTCCCGGTTCCGCTCATTGATATTAATGTTGGTAAGGTTGTAGAGCACGATCATGGCAAGGCCGCCGGCGGCAAAGATAAGAACCAATACGACAAAGCCGATGCTTTCGAGGAGATTGTTGTAAGATGCCTGCATCTGGGAAATAAATTCCGCACCCATCACCGAATCGCTTGAGAGTATGCGGGCGATGAGGGCGTCCTGCTTGGCTGTGTCGGTGATGCCGGTCTGCACAAAAAGCGTCTGGTACACAAGATCGCCGCCAAATTGCTTGATGTACTGGGAGGGGCTTACATAGATGGTGCTTCCCACGTAGTTCTCGGTAATACCGGATAGGGTAAAGGAACCCCGCTTACCCGTAGCGTTTTCCAGGATGAAGGGATTTCCGGTTTTCAGGTTGAGCTTTTCCGCCATTTTTTCGGTGAGTACCACCGATGCATCGGAAAAGGGGAGGGGCTTGCCGGTTCTCCGATCCCGGAGCGTGATAAACCGAGGTAAGGCCGTCGCGGTTTGGGGAACACATACCGCGACCGCAAGCCGTTCATCATGGGTGATGACGTAGCCTGATTCACTGTGGACCGATATCCAGTTTTGAGGATTACCCGCCTGGGAAGGCTGGAGCAGTGTATTGAGACGGTCATCCTTAGATGCATTCCCTTGGGCTGCTTCCGCTGGTAATTCAACCTGCAAATCGTATTGCAGGATTTCCTCAAAATGGGTGTGGGCGATATCGGTCATTGAATTCCGCAGTCCAAAGGCCGCTACGATGAGGGCGGTACAGCCGGCGATGCCGGTGATGGTCATAAAAAAGTGCTTCTTATGCCGGATAAGGTTCCGGGCAGTTACCTTATGGGTAAATTTCATCCCCTTCCAGAGAAAGGGCAGGTATTCGAGGAAGATCCGTTTTCCCGACTTCGGCGGGCGGGGGAGCATGAGCCCGGCCGGTTTTTCCCAGAGAGCGTGATAACAGGCATACACCGTTGCTCCCATGGTACAGGTCAGCACGAGGCCGCAGGCAATGAGGCCGAAGGGCCAGTTAAATTGGGTTACTATGGGGGGAAGATGATATCTGGTGGCAAAGGCATTGTATATGATGAGGGGCAGTCCCTGGAACCCGGACACCATGCCTGCAATGCAGCCCAGTACACCGGTGGACCCGCAGTATATCAGGTACTTAGCCAGGATCGTCCGTTTCTGGTAGCCCAGGGCCTTCAAGGTTCCAATCTGAATCCGCTCTTCCTCGATCATCCGGGTCATGGTAGTAAGGGACACCAGGGCGGCGATGAGGAGAAAAAACACCGGGAACACCGTTGCCACATCAGCGATTTTTTCAGTATTAGCCTTATAGTTCCCGGCGCCGACATTGGCGTTACGGTCAAGCACATACCATTCGGGCCGATCAATCCTCATATCTGCGACGCTTTGCCGGGCTTCCGCGAGCTGTGCTTCCCCGGCAGCCAGGTCCCTTTCGGCCTTTGCCCGGGCCGTCGCATACTCCGCTTCCCCTGCCGCAAGTTTCCGCCGGGCTTCCGCAAGCCGCACCTTGCCCGCGGTAATTTCAGCCTCCGCAGCCGCAAGTTCCGTCTCCGCTTGGGCAAAACCCTGGGCAGCCTTTTGCATACCTGCTTCCAGGAGATACCGGCCCTGTCGAAGCTCCCCTTCTTTTTCAGTCACCGTGGCAGACCCCGCCTGATACGCGGCGGCCCCTGCATCGTATTGGGCCACCCCCTTGCGGGCCCTGGGGAGGAGCATCCGCAGCCAGGAAGCGCGGGTCTTTTCCACCTTTGGTTTCGCCTCATCAAGCTGGGCCTTGCTTTCCGCCAGGGTCCGTTTCGCCGCGGCGATTTCCGCTGCACCCTTTTGCAGCGCTTGCTCATTACCCGCGAGTTCCTGTTCAACTCGCCGGCGTTCTTGGGCAAAGGCGGCGCGGCCTTGGGCAAGTCCTGTCTCCGCATCCGCCAGTTCCGCTTCCCCGGCGGCGATTTCCGCTGCTCCGGCGTTCAACCTTCTACGGGCCGCCGCAAGTTCACGGGCCGCAGTGTTTTTTGCCGCAACGTATTCAGCCTCAGCCGCGGCGATACGTTCCTCCGCCTTGACCCAGGCTTCCGCGCGCACCGCTTCCCAACGAACCTCCGAACGTTCCGTACCCAGGCCCTTAATGGTCTCCGCTGCCCCATCGATAAACTTTTGATACTGATCCGTAAAGGCCATCAGGGAGGCGGCATGTTTGAGGGTAATAAAAAAATCGGTGTAAACCGGCAAGGCGTAACCGGTGTCCCGTATATAGATAACCGCGCCGAGCCGTCCATTACCGACACCACTGGGTTCCCGTTCCATGGAAAGATACAGGGGGCTTCTGACCAGACCGGTAACGGTAAATTCCGTAACCTTGTATACCTCCCCCAGATCTTGGGCATTGATATGATCCAGGTTTTCCTCAGATATGGTCAGGACCGTTCCGATGTCGATATGTGCAAGGAACCCCCCGCCCTCCTGCGCCAGGCATTCGTCATCCTTCGCAGGCATACGGCCTTGGAGCAGTTCCATACGGTTGATGAACCCCAGGTCCTGTATGGTCCCCAGGGGAAGCCCGTAAATCCGGGTAACCAGGACCTCCTCAGCGGAGGTTTTGACCAGGGCATCGGTAATATAGGCCCCTTGTATCCCCTCGACCTGGTCAAGCCGGGCAAGGGCTTCCCGGTCTTCCTCGGTGAGGCCCATGGTTGCCTTGATGAAAAGGTCCATCATGTTGGTGCGGTCGAAGTACTGGTCCACCGAGACCTTCATGTCCGGGGTGGTGGCGAGGAGGCCCGCAAGAAACCCGACTCCCAGGGCGACAATGCCGAAGATCGCCGCAAAACGGCCAAAACTCTGCTTGATTTCCCGGACTATGGTTTTAACGTAAATTTTACCCAAGGGAGGGGGCCGCTTCATCGGGAGTTTACCACTCGATCTGTTCCACCGGGAGGGGACAGGCATTGGTTTCAATTTTTTGAATCTGCCCATTTTTTATATGAATAACCCGGTCCGCCATGTTCGCAATCGCCTGATTGTGGGTAATCACGATAACGGTCTTGCCTGTTTTGCGGCAGCTATCCTGGAGCAGTTGCAGGATATGCTTTCCCGTATGGTAATCCAGGGCGCCGGTCGGCTCATCGCAGAGCAAAATCTTGGGGTTTTTGGCGAGGGCCCGGGCAATGGATACCCGCTGCTGTTCTCCTCCGGAAAGCTGGGCGGGAAAGTTGTTCATCCGCTCGGAAAGTCCCACTGCCGCAAGGGTCTCCCGGGGGTCCTGGGGTTCCCGGCAGATCTCCGAGGCGAGTTCCACATTTTCAAGGGCCGTGAGGTTCTGTATCAGGTTATAGAACTGAAAAACAAAGCCCACATCGTGGCGGCGGTAATTGGTGAGCTGTTTTTCGTTCAAGCCGCTGATGATACGGTTATCCAGCATGATGGTTCCGCTATCGCAGGAATCCATCCCCCCCAGCATATTAAGCAGGGTCGTCTTCCCCGCGCCGCTCGGCCCCAGGATCACGCAAAATTCATTTTTCTCTATGACGAAATTCATGTGATCCGCAGCAATAATTTGATGTTCACCGGAAGCATAGTATTTACACACGTTATTAAATTTGACATATCCCAACATAGTGTCAAGTACTCCTTAATGAACGATACGCAAAGCCCTTGCTCAATTATTACCGGTTTTGAAAGCGGCTTATAGGTTAATTATATCAAAAAAGCTGAGTATCTACAAGTAAGTATACACAATACCACAGACTCAGGTCTATGCTCGGGGTAAAGGGTCTACCGGAGCCGCGCTTCCCCCTTTTCCTGCCCCACCAAGCCGCTGATTATCTGGCCACGATCCCAATCGCATATTCCGAATTGAAATCCCCTTGATCTTTTTAATCCAATGGGTATAATTGATTATATGCCGAGATGGCTCAGCCGGTAGAGCGACGCACTCGTAATGCGTAGGTCCGGGGTTCGATTCCCCGTCTTGGCTTTAGGTAATTCGTTACCAGATAAAGAAATAATCAAAGACTATCGGAAAGACCGGTGCCTTGATTTCAAAAGAACCTAGAAAAATAGTAGGAAACTTTCTTTCTTAGAGAGTAGTACCTATTGTTTTACAAGGGGGAGTTATGCGTTACATACACCCGAGAAACGGCACGTTTTACGCGGACCTCAATGCTGAGATGCCCTGTGGATAGTCGCCGCCCTCAAAGAACGAGGGGTGATTGATGTCTCCGCAGTAAAATCCGGGAAAGGGGTCGTCTCACTCACTGAATTCCTGGAAGCATTCTGGGACATACCATCGGAAGCGGCATTGTTATGAGAGCATGAACCGGGTCAGGGATGATCCCTTCGGACCCTACCGAGGGGTTGATCCGGTTCTCCGGGGAGACCACGAAGCGGGGGGCCAGACCGCTGATGAGGTCTCCGCCATATTTGTCCAGGCAGGGAAGGACAAGCGCTCATATATCGGGAACCTGCGGGTGATTTCAGGTATCAAATATTCGGTATTATCATCGGTGATAGTATACCACGGCGGTAAAAGTATCATTTTAAACATCATGACAGGCGATCCCCCTCCTTTGTTTGCTTCACGTTTCTGAAACGCTTCATCCCCTATGGTCAGGAACGCTTCCCAATCACGATGCGCCGTTAGTTTTTCCAGCGGATCTCCACGCACGCATAACCGTTTAAGCCAATCATCTTCATCACATAATCCTTGCGCTTTCATTCCTTTACTTTATCGGACGCCTCATGAGGTCTTTTTACAGCGCAAATTCGCACTTCAAATTTGAACTGGCGATTGCCAATAGCTGAATGGCAACTACAAGCAGCGAAAGCACAATTGAGCGAAGTTATTAAATGTACATCGCATCAAATGCGTAGCGCAGAAATGTTAACGTATTGAAATGAAGCGTGATACAACAAAAAAGCAAGAATTCATTTTTTGGTTTAATGCGCGTAAAGCACAAAAAGACATGAGCGGCTGTGAGCAAATTGCAGGCGCTGCTTTTATAAATCCATGGGAATATCACTATAAGCAAGAATGATACCAATAAAATTGAAGGGGACATTCGAAGGTCTTTCCTTTTATGTATATTATGAGTTATTATGTATAAAGGGCTGGATAAGGAAAGGATACCAAAAGAGGATGTTAAAATCGAAGGTATTTTTTAACGATATTTTGTATACCCTCGGCTTTTTTACCAAAATTCTCAAAGGGATCGGTCATTTTATACTCCGGGGACAGGCATCGTATCAGATCCTCATCATGCAGATCCTCTTTACTTTTGTGGAAGCCTTAGGAATCGCCGCATTTCTTGCCATCGGCATCGGCGCGGCGGTTAATATTATCGGTATGCCCCTGTTGGCGGGCATTTCCCAGGAACGGCTCATATATCCCCTGCTCATCACCATGATCACCCGGGAAGCAGGCCCCCTGCTCTCCGCCTTTATCGTTATCGCCCGTTCGGGCACCGCCATTGCCACCGAAGTGGCGGGCATGGTTATTTCCCATGAGGTTGAAGCCTATATATCCGTGGGGGTGGATCCGATAGAACACCTGGGAGTTCCCCGCTTCCTGGGGGTAACTATCTCCATGTTTCTGCTGAACATCTATTTTTCTATTTTTGGCCTGGCGGGGTCCTTCGCGGTGGCTAAGGTGTTTAATCCCATGCCGGCAGTGGTTTACTTTAACAACCTCCTCCAGGTTTTAACCCTCTATGATATACTCATTTCGATAGTCAAAAGCATCAGTTTTGGGGCAATTATCTCGGTGGTGGCCATCCTCAAAGGGTTTGGGGTGGAACGGGCCAGCACGGAGATCCCCGTTGCGGGACTTAAAGCGGTGGGTACCTCCTTTGCAGGGTGCATTATGGCGGACATCCTCCTTTCCGCCCTGTATTATACTTCGTTACAATAGAAACTATGGCGGTTATCATTGAACTAAAGCATGTGTCCTTCTCGGCCCAGCATAAAGACATTGTCCGCGATGTGTCCCATCAATTTGAGGCAGGGAAAACCACCGCCTTGGTAGGCCCTTCCGGGGGTGGGAAGAGTACAGTGTTGAAACTGTCCGCAGGACTCCTGGTCCCTTCCAAGGGAACTGTCCGCTTCCGGGGTCAGGATGTGTCCTTCATGAACCGGGAACAGAACCTGGCCTTCCGCAGGGAAGGGGCGGTGGTCTTTCAGGATTCGGCACTCTGGGCAAATCAGAATCTGGACCAGATCCTGGAACTACCCCTCAGGATACATTTTCCCAGGATGACCAAACCTGAACGGGAACAGCGGATCCAGGAGGTGCTTACCGAAGTGGGCTATAAAAAGGAACTGTCCATACGGCCGGCCGAGCTTTCCATGGGAGAGCAAAAACTCATCGCCTTTGCCCGGGCGCTGCTCTGCCAGCCCTGGTTGCTTTTTCTGGATGAATGGACCGAATCGCTGGATGATGCCGCAGCCCACCGGCTTATCTCAATCGTACAAGAGCGGCAGGCGGCGCAGCATACCATCATTTTTGTAACCCATAATCTCAGCTTGATTAAGCGTCTTGCCGATTATATTCTGGTGATCTCCGGAGGAACGCTTTCCATGAGACTAACCAAGGAGGCGATTACCTCGGATGAGGATCTGGTGCGATACATTGAGGGAATCCTCTGATGACCTTTAAAATTCGTTTTGCCGATCAAATCGTCGGCGTCTTTATTATTGTTGCCCTGGCCTCGATTATTTTCGTGATCTTCATGCTCGGCAGTAAGCAGCGCTGGTTTGCAAAAGATTATCAGTATAAAACCTATTTTGACAGCGCTGCCGGACTCAGTGCTAACATGGCAATACAGTACAAGGGGTTTACCATTGGGAATATCAAGTCCTTTAAACTGATCAAAGATGAGCAGCAGGATGATAAGGTTGAGGTCCTCTTCACTATTTATGATACCTATGTTGACCGGATCAAGCGGGGGTCTCTGGTTGAAATCAGCGTAAGCCCCATAGGATTAGGAAACCAGTTCCGCCTGTATCCCGGTCTGGGACCTGAAGGGCTTGCGGAGGGGGAGACGATTCCCAGCATTAACTCCCCGGAGGCTAAACAGCTTATCCAGGCTGGGCTGGCATATATTCCCCGTCAGGATGATAGCATCACCCTGCTCTTAAGCCGGGCAAATACCCTAGTGGAAGACATTGATACCGTCCTCGTAACCGTACAGGATGCCTTACAGGGCAATAACACCACTGTCCTGGGCAGGACCCTGGGTGGGATGGAAGAAACCGTAACCGGGGTTAAGGGCTTGCCTACCACCGTGAATAAAACCCTGGACTCAATCATGGCGGAGGTGGACACGGTATTAGCGGACATCAAACCCATCCTGGCCAATATTGATACCCTTACGGGTAAACTGGTTGAACCCGATGGCCTTGTTTCCACGGTCCTTGATACCAAGGGCACCGTCTATACCACGCTGGAATCATCCCTTAAATCCATATCGGGGATCCTGCAAAACCTTGAGAAAACCTCCGCCTTTTTGCCCGCCGAGATGCCCAAGGTGGCAGGGCTGCTCATGGATTTGCGGACAACCCTCAAGACCGCCGAAGATGTGCTGATTGCCTTGACGAATAATCCCCTGTTAAAGAAAGGAATCCCCACCAAGGTTCAGACCCAGTCAAACGGTACCAGTCCCCGGGATATCAACTTTTAGCCCCGTGCAACATACCGGCAATACCAGAAAAACGGCTCACTTTATCGATACGAGTTCCATCTCAAAGACGAGGAAGCTGTTTCCTGGGATGATCCCACTCCCGGCACCCTGTTCGCCGTAGGCAAGCTCCGGGGGAATGACCGCAAGGCGTTTTTCGCCCTGTTTCATATCCAGCACGGTTTCTTCCCAACCGGGAATAATCTTGCCCAGCCCCACCTGAAACTGCAGCGGGCCGCCGTGAAAGTCGGACCCATCAAAGACTTTACCGGAAAGAAGCATCCCCGTGTAGTTAAGGCTTACGGTTTTACCCGAGGTGGGTTTTTCGCCATTTCCTTCCTTTCGAATAAGATAGCGGATTCCCGAAGGGGTAAGGGTTGCGTTGGGGTATTTTGCCTCGATCTGGGCAACATCTTTTTCCCGTTGCGCCTTGGCCCGGGCCGCTTCAGCGGCAGTACGTTCCCGCACAAGGTTGTCAAAGGCGGCCTGATCCGCTTTAAAGGCATTGGCCTCCAGACCATTACGGATAATCGTTATTTTTTCGATTCGGTCCCCCTGCTTGATAGCATTGACCACATCCTGGCCCTGAATAACCCTGCCGAAGACCGTATGCTTGCCGTCAAGCCACGGGGTCTCCTTATGGGTGATGAAAAACTGGCTCCCATTGGTTCCCGGTCCCGCGTTCGCCATGGAAAGGACTCCTGGCCCGTTATGCTTGAGGCTGGGATCGAATTCATCGGGGAAACGATATCCCGGACCGCCGCTCCCGTTTCCGAGAGGGTCGCCGCCCTGGATCATAAAGTCGGAGATGACCCGGTGAAAGCGCAAGCCGTCGTAGAAGCGCTTGCCCCCGGTACTGTTCATTTTCCCTTCGGTCAAGGCGATAAAACTACAGACCGTCAGTGGAGTTTTCTGATATTCCAGACGGACAACAATATCACCCCGCAGGGTGCTGATCCGGGCAAAAAGACCGTTTCCCAAGGCGGCATCCCCGGGCGCAGAGGACGCAAATTCGGCTATGGTTACTAATAAAAACATACCAATGCCCAGCTTAGGGGACTTCCTGCCCCCGTAATTAAAGATACCCATGCGTAAGGTTACCATAATTGGGACATCAATACAAGGGGCGACAGGCAACACATTCCTTGCAATGCTCTTATATACATCTAAGATTATGGGATATTACCTTTACTCAAAGCGGTGGGTTGTTTATTAAACTCCTTGTGATTGCTTGCCAGAATGAAGCCTGCGCCGCCCCAATCCTCGAAACGCTTTTTACCGAACAGAATTTTTAACTTTTCAGCGGTACGCGGTGTCTCAATACCGGCGGAACCTTTCGTTTCTACCACAAAATAACGTTGTTGTGTGCCCTTATTGTTTCTTACAATCGCTCAATCCGGGGTGTAATCGCCAATTGGCGTAGGAAGGATAAACTGATTCTTTGGCAGTTTTGTATACAAAATATCCGAAAATATCTTGGTATTAATGCGGGGAACAAGGCAATCCATGATACCTTGATCGACGATATAAAATGTTCTAATTTTTTCTTTTATAATAATGGAATTACTATGATTTGTTCTGACTTTCAGTATAACGCTTTGAAAAAAGGAGACTGGAAAGTTCAAGTGCAGGGCATGCAAATCATCAATGGCGGGCAAAGTTGTAAAACCATACATCAAATGCGTTTATATGCCGTTGGAACTGACGAAAGTGCTATTGAAGGAATCACTCGCGTAACCAACCGTCAGCATCCAGTTGATTTTAGAGATTTGAAATCAAATGATGAAATACAGCGTTTGTTAGAAATGATTGTATTGTTAAAGAAGTATTACGGGCCGGTCATGAACTCAACCGGTAGCCGTAGTGCGGCATCCGGTTCTGCGGCGGACCATTGACTTTTTACAATATTAAGACACTTGCTATGCGTTCATCTTGGAAATTTTGTATGTTCCCTTGATTTTATGGAGACAATATGTCAAAATATAGTGATTTTTCTCTGAGATTCTTAAATCTGAGAATTTGTCCTATGTCATAGTGATTGTTTATCAATGTCCACCGGTATGGGGGCGGACATAACAAAAGGCGGGAGGTTTTATGGGAGATAAACGGCAGGTAATCATGCTGGTGGATGATAATATCACCAACCTGGATTTGGGTAAAGAGATTCTGAAAGACCGGTATACTGTGTTTCCTATTCCCTCGGGGGTCAGGCTGTTGGAGATACTGACCAGGGTTGTCCCTGATTTGATCCTGCTGGATATTGAAATGCCGGATATGAATGGCTTTGAGGTGTTTAAAGCCCTTAAAAGCGTTTCGAATACTTCCAATATACCGGTTATTTTCGTTACCGCAAAATCAGATCCTGACAGTGAACTTATCGGCCTGAATCTGGGGGCCGTAGATTATATCTCAAAACCCTTTTCTCCCCCCCTGCTGCTTAAGCGTATCGAAAACCATCTGCTCATAAG
>JAITNP010000241.1 GCA_031290455.1 Treponema sp.
TGATATTTCTTCATCATGGTTGTATTGCCGCACGTTCCTTCACCCCGGGCCTTCTGTCGAATGAAGATTTTTTACAATCAATCGGGCTTGAACTGCCGCTGCGGATCGAGGCTCTTAAACATCACGGATTCGGAGAGTAACTGCTGGCGGGGCAAAAATTCCACGACAGGAGCCCAGTAATCAGGGTAATGATCTCGTCCTCCACAATAAGGGTCAGGGCATAGCCTGAATTTGTTTGTGAACCTATAGTTGTAATAGCCCTGTTTGCGCCGCCAAATCCGCGCTTAAGGAATATTTTTTCATACCTTCTCCTTTTATTAACTCCAGAGCTTGCCCCAAAAATCGGTTGGTTTTGGGACAGACTATTCCACACTGCCCCGTTATAATTCCTTAAATTCATACTGAAATCCTGCCTTGTTTACCCTGACCTTGGCGTAGGTTTTTTTACTCCGGTGATCTTCAATGGTGATATACTCAACACCACCGAAATTTTTAATAATCCGTTTATGCACATGACCGGTAAACAGTGCGTCACAGTGGCCTTCCAGCAGGGACATAATCCGCGCCCGCTCCCGCACATCGGTGAGCTGTTGTAAATCCCCCATCCCTTCCACAAATAAATTGGTATGGGTAAACACAAACACATGGGAATTCGCGGTTTTTAATTCTTTTTCAAGCCATTCAAGCTGGGTATTGCCAAAGGACGCGTTAGCAGAATCCAGGATAAAGAGCGTCGTACTACTCTCAGGTGTGTCAATTCGGTAGCAGGATGAACCTATGAGTTCTTTCCATACAGACCAATTGCCAAAATAAACATCATGATTTCCCAGCATCGGGTAACAGGGCACCCCAACGGTTTGGGTAATTTCAATAAATCTTGCTACTTCTTCCCGTAGGCCGCTTTGGGTAACATCCCCGGTAATCACCACAAACTTAACATCCGGGTCAATAACCGAGGCTAGGTTCTCAAATCCGAAAGCATCCCTTCCTTCAATATGAGTATCGGAGAATACCAGAAAGGCATATTCTTCAGGCAGGGCAAGGGATCGGTCTGCTTCCGTCAGAAACCGAAAGGTATTTCGCTCAAAAAAACGTGAATCCATATCATCGGAAGCGAAGAATCCCATCAGATCTACCGTACAAGCTTCCAGCAGCAGCACTGCCGTAAGGGATAACAGAAAAGCTTTCAATGCACTTTTCCGGGCTACCATTGTAATAATAAACCTCCTTTATAGACAATACCATAAAAGTTTGAAACCAATCCGACACTGCCGTTCTGCAATACTTCCAGCTCGTTGACCAGCGATATTTTTTTGGTAAGCCGTGCCAAACTGTTAAGATTGATCGAATAAGAACCCATGTTTCCCGATACAAAATCACTATAATTTGCGATACCTATGCCAATCCGTAATGGATCGGTATAAATCAGATTAACAAAACCAGAGAAGGCTATGATTGGTTCAAATACTGCGGGTTCATCACCAAAGGTGGTAAAGCGCAGGGCCGGACCTACCGAAATGCCCGCCCATTTTCCTCTCAGGGAAAGGGTTGGAAGTAGACTATGTATCCCCGTGTTATAATCCGGTATGCCGTTGTAGATATACGCTACTTTCACATACAGATGCACCGGGAGTGGCAGCGCGGCTTCACTACTGCCGAATGCATGGATATCAAATACTCTTCCGGTCTGACCCAACGCGATACCTCCTTTGAAAGTCAGCATATTATTGAGTTCAAGAGAACCAAAAGAGGCAATATCCCAGCAGTAATGAAATACCCGGTTATATTCCGGTATGTAATTAAGACCAAGTTCAGCGCCGGTAATCTTTATATCAAAACCATACAGGCTTTGTATTAACAAGAGAAACAGGATTACTGCGTATCTTTGTTTATGCCGCGCTAAACCTCCCCGCTCTAAACTCAAAATAATCCAAGACTGTAATGCCATTATATTATTCCTTATTTCTCCTTATGATTAAAAAAGCCAATCTTGTAAGACGCACCGATACTAAGGGTCAACCGGTTTATGCCCGCTTTGGCATCTTTGAAGTAGATACCGGAACGTATATACAGCCCTAAATTGCTCTTGATTGCGGAAAAATGATTTCCTATATTCAGCCCGCCAATGATACCCCAGGGTTTACACGCCAGACCACCCTCCGCGACGTCTTCGAAAGTCTTAAATATACCGGCATAGAATTCAAAAAAAGGTTCTTTAAAAAAAGAGGCTTCTTTAACAAAGGGCCGTAACGAAATGGTTGGAAACGCAGAGAAGTTTAGGAAACGTTTGGTTACTTCTTCAGATCGAACAAATCCTTCATTATCCACTCCCACTCCCAGGAATATCCCCGGTCTTGAGGACGCAGTACGGTTGGAATAGAGCTGTACATTTATGTTACCCCCCGCGTCAAAACCGGTACCATAGCCGATATGACCCTCAAGATAGAGAATCTTATGTTTCCAGGTTTCATCAATAAAGGTCTTCTCATCGCCGTTTTTCTGTTTCTGTAAGCTGGTATCCAGCAAGTCGGCCAGCGTTGGATCGAGGCGTACCTTCGTGGAATAGGGTTCAATCACCAATTTGCTAGAATCATAAGCTTCGACGGCTTTTATCTCATAGGTATATAAAGAACTCCCCCGTTTCGCGGTTAATGATCCATAAATGAGTATATCAATTGCATTGGTTTCAATTTTTTCTCCCATTTCGGCATCTTTTTCGTTATTTTTGATGTAATTTTCAAAGTCATTTCGGTCTTCTTGTGCAGGAAAGCTAACAAGATTAATCTTTCTCTTCGTTATGTCAAATATGCGGATTTCTTCTTCCAGTTTTTCAATGACATAATCTGATACCTCTTTGCGTTCAGCGGTGAAAAAGATAACCGCTACTCCCAAATCCTCTCTTGTTTCAGATTCTTCTCGATTCTTGTTAAGGTTTTCAATCGTAACAGAAATTCCGCTATCGAGGGGTTTTGCAAGCCGTATTTTGGTTTCGGCAATGGCGCTCTCGATACTCGTAACTTCATCAATTTCCTTGGCGAAACCAAATGCCGTAGCGATGAAAAATACGGCGGCCAGATATACCAGCTTCATCATAATACCTCCATACACACGTTTTCTTTACCACACATACACTCAATACCTACCATCATTTTTTAAAGAATTATTAATTTTAGTATCCAGATCGGGGACAATAGAACTGATCAAAGCTTGAAAGGCGCTTGACTCTGAAAGCTTCGGGGTACCCTTATAGGTTTCACGAAAGTCAAAGTTGCTGGCCTCAATCTTTATTATTGTGAAAAAATAATAACCCCGTTGAGGCTTATACCGTTTAAAATCAACAACCCGTACCGTGATAGCATAGTCCCCGTTACTGCTTGGGGCCGCCTCCACGTATCCATTCTTGGCCATGCAGATCTTGAGAATTCCGGTGATCTCAGATTCCAGTTCCTGCACGAATTGAGCGGGAATATCAGCGGTAGTATAGGGGTGTATTATATTTATACGAAAGGTCGGCTCTATTTCTCCTAACAGCTTCATCAGGGCCTTATCCCGCTTTACTTTCTCTGTTTTTTTTACTAGAATCGACAACGTCTTAACATAATTTGCCTGTACCCCTATCTGGTAATCACCCCCCAGGTAGGTGAAGGAACCGGAAATAACGATATTAGCCTCCAACCGATCGTCCGTTCCCTGCAAGTTTTTTTCGTTTACCCCCATGTTTTCCTGCCACTCGAGTTCTCGCATGATATCTTCCAGTACCTTGTTATCCCGCTGAACCACCTCCAGTCTTGGGTTGTTGGCACTAGCACCAACAAGATGGTCACTCAGGTAGTCAATCACATATTTTGAGAGAACCTGACTTGGGGTGTCAAATTTATCTATCGCTACCTTTACTTTGGTTATGCTTGATTCTTTATCCAACTCTTTGATGAGGGAATCCTTGCAGCTCTTGAGTGCGTCATCCAGCGACAACTGGGCAAACGCAGAAACCCCTACCACCAGTAAGAAAATCAGCGAACACAACTTTCTCATCCTTTTCCCCCCTTAAAATCACACCGCCGCGATACAGACAGCATTGCGCATGCAACAGCATCTGTATCGATCGGCAGGGATTAGTTTATACCAAGCATCTTATTTATCTGGTCGTTTTCCTCTTGGAAGGTTTCTTTGACCACATCAGCGATGCTGGCATTCATGCTTTCTTTGGTAATATAGCGAATGATAAAGGTATCACCCTCTAATTTGTAAGGACCAAAAGTCTGTGCGTTCTCTACGGTCGCCTGAACTTTGATTCCAATTGCGTCCTTAAATTCAGCAACCCGATCTGTCTGACCCGCCGCTTCCCGGTTGTCCAAAAAGTCTTTGGTAACACTGGCTATCTCACTTTGCAGAGATCCGGCGAGGTCTTGCATCGCAATCGTCCGCGCCTGACGCAGAGCATCTCCGGTCCGCGGTAAATCCGAAACACCAATCCCCATAACGACCTTATCGCCGTTTACGGCGATCCAATCATTCATTTCAGGGGGATACAAATTACTTCCCGACTGCTGGACAGGCTGGCTTCCGCTCTGGGAAGTCCCGCCGCTTTGCGGACTACTGGCGCAGCTTCCCAAGCAAAGCGCGGCAATCACCGCAGACACCAAAACAAAATTACTGAGCTTCATATACAATCCTCCAAACTTAAAACGGACCAGGTCCGTATATAATTTAACCGTCTATACAGGCGGTTATTTCCAAAATTATGGTGTGCTCCAAATAATCTTCGAGATATAGAAAGGCCCTTCTATAGGCCAAATCCAAATCAGTCATGGTCCCTCTGCGCTCTTCAGGTATCGTAAATGAGCGAAGGACCTTCCTTTCCCGGTTTATGAGCCGCAGATTCCCGCCGGCGTAGACATAAAAACCGGCGGCGGGAAAAATTTTCTCATTCGTGGAAATGGCGCCTTCAATGGAATAGAGGGCATCCTGTGGAACAACGGTATAGTGGTTTTTTTCCAGCAACTCCGAGAGTTTATACTGTATCCGGCCTTGCCGGTCCCCCTGAATGTTATGAACCTCAAAGGTGAGTTCAGAACGAAGGAGCTGGTACCCAGCCATGACCATCCTGGCGGTTTCCAGCGTCTCCCTGAATTGGGACGTTGAATCCAGCACTTCTCCCGAAGCCCGGATATCCGCTTCAATGACCTGTGCAATCGCTACCGCCGCTTTGAGATAACTGAACTTGAAAAGCAATTCTGGCTGCCGGTTTCCCATCTCGATCAAGCTTTCCATGAACATCAGGTTTGTATTAATGCGGTTCTGCCACCGCTGGGGGGCTTCTTGTTTATCGATATAGCCAAGCATAACCCATTCCCGGCTTTCCTCATCATACCAGGGCGCGGTTAAACGAACCCCCCGGAATTCAGCCAGAGAAGCAATTTTGGTAAGATTCCGTTCTTGTATATTCCGTATTTCCTGGACACGGTTTCCTGAAACAATCTGGTTATATTGGAGGAGCAGTTCATTTTCTGTTTTCACGCTGCTCTTGAAATAAAGGGCAATAACACTCAGTGCCTCGGCTTGCGCTTCACCCGCAGTGATTCCTCTTCCCATGCCGGAGATATATTGAGCGCGAGGGTATACCCGTTCAGGGTCAGGATACCAAGCGGGAGCCGGCGCGGCATAACTCTGTATTAAGAAGAACGTTATAAGCGCGGTTCCCCAGAGGTATTTCATTTTTTTTCCTTAATAATCTGACCATAAAGCCTGCGATACCGGTTGCCTTTTATGATCGATACCCCGGAAGACAAAACCACGCCTGTCCGCAGATCAATGATTCTGGTAGTAACCGAGATGGTGGTTCCCTTAACCAGCGTTAGCGTTCCGGTAACGATTGCGTCCGCGCCTAACAGCTCGCCCAATCCCAGACTGTTCTTTTCTGACATATAGCCCGAATCATACAAGGCTAACTCATCCAGGACGCTATCCAGGCGCTCCCGTTCTACCACCCGAATTTTCGGATTCATGGTAACTAAATACTTGATGGATTCATCCATAAACTGCTGCCCCAGCTCACTAACGCTTCCATCATCGCCATTGACAAAATCAAGCACCGCCAGGGTTATAAACCCCTTTGCCGCAATCACATTGGTGATTTGCTCCAACAGCAGATCTTTTTTTTGTTCTTGAGCAAAACATCCTATAACAGAACTCACGAACAAGAGGCCGACTACAATTTTATTCATCCTTTATCCTCAGCTACGTTTTAGCTCATGACCGCTTTTGTCTTTGGTAAGCAGTTATCGAATCAGGCCCTTTTCCAGGGTATCTTTTGGGAAAACCCTGGAGTTTATAGACAGATTCTATATACAGACGAACAAATATCCGTCTTATATTCCACATGTTCTAAAGCAGAAAACTTCCGCTTCATACGTTTATACAAACAAACACGGTATATCTCCCTATGTCTCTTTCATTCAATCACCTCCTTATCAAGGATATGGGAAACGGAAATGGAGCTCTTTGACCGCTCCTGAAAAACAGCTTCTTGAGCGGAAATGAAATCACGAGACAGCATAATTGCCATCCTTTTGCTGCTGTATAGTTTCTGATGGCTTGTCCGGTGTGCCAAATGATCCAATGATATATAATACGCGACAGAGAAAATGGCGAGATACGCCCAAATAAACACCCAATAAATTACTATAAACCAGGGGGGGGGAGGGGGGGGGGGGCTATAGAATCATATATAAACATTACCAAATACCTTTTCATTAAAAACTGTTTTTAATATACCAAATATAAAAAGAATCGTCAAGAGAAAAATCGCATATTTTTGATTTTTTATGCCGGTTCGTCTGCTCTGCAATCCACAGCAAATTTTTTTCCGAATTTATTCAAAAAACCCTTGCCTTCACTGGAATAATTTAGTATATTAGTAACATATATTCATTCTGGTGAGAATCTTCTTGCAGGATATGGAGCATAAAACACAGGTACCTTGTGAATCAAGATTAGTTCTGGTTAAACGAGGGTGAGGCCATATAGATAGTCTTCCACCCCCAAGGTTCCCGGGGGTGTTTTTTTTACCCCGGACAGTATGTTAGAGAGGAGGTTGCTTTATGAAGCGGATTGCGGTAATTGGCGCGGTTCTGGAAAATCCCCAGATCAGTCAACAGCTTTTTAACGAAACGGTTGCCCAATACAAGGGAATTGTTAAAGGCCGTCAGGGGATACCCTTTGACGAGGAAGACATAGCGGTGATTTCCCTGACCCTGAAGGGGGAGCTGGATGATATTAACGCCCTCACGGGAAAGCTCGGCAACCTTCCCCATGTTACGGTGAAGACCGCCGTATCTAACGTGCTCAAAAATGAAAAAGAGGGGATATCATGAGTGACGTTTTTATCGATAAAGACTATATTGAAGGGCTGCTGGTTCAGGCAAAGCAGGTTGACGACGCAACTATCAGCGCTTCTTTGGATAAGGCGGAACGTTTTGAGGGACTGAATCACCGGGAAATCGCCGCCCTCCTCGTGAACGACAACCCGGAGCATCTCAAGCGGATCTTCTCCATTGCCGGGAAGATAAAGCAGCACATCTACGGCAACCGTATCGTGATGTTCGCGCCCCTCTACGTGAGCGACTATTGCGTGAACCGTTGCGCTTATTGCAGCTATAACTGTAGCCACAAGTTTGGCCGGAGTAAACTCACCCAGGATGAGGTCCGGGAGGAGGTGCGGCTGCTGGAGGCTATGGGGCACAAGCGAATTGCCCTGGAAGCAGGGGAGCACGATAAGGAATGTCCCATCGACTATGTCCTGGAGTGTATGCACACCATTTACGACATGAAGTTTGAAAACGGGGAAATCCGGCGCATCAACGTGAACATTGCCGCCACCACCGTGGAAAATTACCGGAAACTGAAAGAGGTCGGCATCGGGACGTACATCCTGTTCCAGGAAACGTACCACCAGCCCACCTACGAAAAGGTGCACCTTGGCGGGCCAAAGCGGGACTACGCCTACCATCTCACCGCCTTTGACCGCGCCCAGGAGGCAGGCATCGACGATGTGGGGGGTGGGGTGCTTTTCGGCCTGGCAGACCCCTATTTTGAGGTTCTGGGCCTCATGATCCACAACGAACACCTGGAAGAACGGTTCAATGTTGGGTTTCACACCATTTCCGTGCCCCGGCTTTGTCCGGCAGAGGGCATAAACATAGGCGATTTTCCCCACCTGGTAGATGACGCTACCTTCGAGAAGATAGTGGCCATCATCCGGCTGGCTGTCCCCTTCACCGGGATGCTCCTCTCCACCCGGGAGAACCACGCCATGCGGAACAAGCTCCTCAGGATAGGCATCTCTCAGATCAGCGCCGGTTCCAGCACCGAGGTTGGAGGGTACGCGAAACGGGAACGGCAGGAACAGACCAATCCCCAGTTTTTCGTGAGCGACGAACGGACCGCCCTGGACATCATCACCGAACTCATGGACGACGGCTACATTCCCAGTTTCTGCACTGCCTGTTACCGGAAAGGCCGCACCGGGGATCGCTTCATGAGCCTGGCCAAGTCGGGGCAGATCAAGAACGTCTGCCTTCCCAATGCCCTCACGACCCTCTGTGAATACTCCATAGACTACGGTAATGAGCTGTTTAAGAAAAAGGCCAACGCCGCCATCAAGCGGGAGATCCCTGGTATCAGCAACCAGAAGATCCGCGCCTTGACCGAACTGAATGTGGAAAAAATCCACCAGGGCGGCAGAGACTTTTATATCTAGTGAGGAGTGAGGAATTGCGGTGAGGAGCATCACGAACTATAAACTCCTCACCTCCCTCATGAAAAAAACTAAAAAAAGGAACGCAGTATGGCTGATTATAGGTTGAACAATGATGCTGAATTGCTCCGGCTTATCAGGAGTGATGAGCCACAAGAGGCGGAAGCGCTCTTTGCGGCAGCACGGGAAGTTCGTAATGAACAGTACGGTAATGAGGTGTACTTCCGGGGGCTTATCGAATTCACCAACTACTGTAAGAATGACTGCTATTACTGCGGAATTCGCCGGAGTAACGCAAAGGTTAAACGGTACCGCCTCTCGCTGGAACAGGTTTTGAACAGTTGCCGTATGGGGGATGTGCTGGGATTCAGGACCTTTGTCTTGCAGGGTGGTGAAGACACTTGGTTTACCGATGAACGGGTCGTTGAAATGGTCGCGGCCATAAGGCAAGCCTATCCGGATCATGCTATCACCTTGTCCATTGGGGAGCGGAGCCGGGCAAGTTACGAAGCCTTTTTCCGGGCCGGGGCAAACCGGTACCTCTTGCGCCATGAAACAGCCAATGATGAACACTACCGTAAGATGCACCCCCCGGCCATGAGCCTCGCCTGCCGAAAGCAGTGTCTCTACGATCTCAAAGATATTGGCTTTCAGGTAGGCGCGGGGTTCATGGTGGGAACGCCTTTTCAGACACCGGAGAACCTCCTGGAGGATCTGCGCTTCTTAGAGGACCTTAAACCCCACATGGTGGGAATCGGGCCTTTCATTCCCCAGGCAGATACTCCCTTTGGCGCTTATCCAGGGGGCAGTCTGGAACTGAGCCTCAAGATGGTGGCCCTGACGCGGCTCCTCCTGCCCAAGGCCCTGATCCCCGCAACCACGGCCACAGGAACCATAAACCCCCAGGGACGGGAAAAGGCCCTCATGGCCGGGGCAAACGTGGTGATGCCCAACCTCTCCCCCAAGGATGTGCGGAAGCTCTATGCCCTCTATGACAACAAGATCTGTACCGGCGACGAAGCCGCCGAATGTCGGCTCTGTATGGAAGGCCGGATCCGGAA
>JAITNP010000045.1 GCA_031290455.1 Treponema sp.
TTTAATATGCCAAGCACTGGCCATACCGGCTGACAATTTCTTTAGGGTGTAATGCACTCACTCGGTCGCAGATGGTGTTGATAACCCGTTCATCATGGGATACAAACAGTATCGCGGTATGATAGGCTTCCCGGATCCTTTTGAAGAGCCGCAAAATTGCCGCTTGATTTTTCGTGTCCAAAGCGGTAGTCGGTTCGTCGGCGATCAAGAGACTGGGCCGGTGTACCAAGGCCATGGCGATCATCACCCGCTGGCACATACCTCCGGAAAGTTCAAAAGGATAACATGCCATAATTTCCTTGGGCTGACTCAACATGACCTGGTCAAGCATGGCTTCCGCGATTTCAATACATTCCCCCTTGCTGGCGCTGCGCCGATGGGCACGGATAGCCTCAATAAACTGACTGCCGATGGTCCGGCTATGATTCAATGCCTGCATGGGGTTCTGAAAGATCATCCCTATCTCTTTACCTCGGATATGCCGCCATTCTTTTTCACTCAGGGTTGTCAGGTCCCAAGACGCCGGTATCGTGGACGCAACGGTCATGGCGGACACTGCCGCGCTTGGGGAATAGTGGATGGCACCGGTTTTGATATACCCCGGATGTTCCAACATTCCAATTAAGGCTGTACAAAACACCGTCTTACCACACCCGGAGGGGCCTACCAAGCCCAGGGTTTCACCCCGGTCCAGGTCCAGGCTGACTCCTTGTACCGGTTCAATAATACCGCTGGGAGTGGGAAAACAAATGGTCACGTCAGATACCTTCAGCATGCCATCCTCCTTTATGCTGGATCGAGGACATCCGCAAAGAGGGAGCGGGTGTAGGGATGACGGGCGCCGGTAATGACCGGAACGAGTGCTTTACTTGAAAGTAGGGTTTCTATAATTTTTCCCCCGCGCATGACGCAGATACTATCGCTTATCCGGGCGGTGAGGGCAATATCGTGGGAAATGAAGAGACAGCCCATGCGGTTATGCTGTTGCAACGCGCTCAGGAGTTCCAGGATTTGTTGCTGGGTGTCGGCGTCAAGGCTGGATACCGGCTCATCGCAGATAAGATAATCGGGATGCACCGCCAAGGCCCGTGCAATCACGACCCGCTGGCGCTGCCCCCCGGAAAGTTCATGGGGATAGCGTCGGGATGTTGCAACCTCAAGGGCGACCCTTTCAAGGAGGCTCCCTATCCGCCGGTATTTCTCCTTTCGAGACAGACCCTCGTAGTTATCCAGTGGTTCTGCCAGGGCCTCGTAGACGGTCCGCCGGGGGTCGAGGGAACCGCTCGAATCCTGAAAGATGATCTGTACCTGCCTGTGAAATTCCCGCAGGGAGGAATCACCCCGAAGACCTCGTTGCCGGGGAACTCCATCAAGTTCCACCACACCACGGTCGCACCCTTCCAAACAACAGAGCAGCCGGGCCAGGGTTGATTTCCCACAGCCGGATTCACCGATAAGACCGAGGGTACACCCTCGCTCAAGCTGTATGGTCACGTCTTGTACCGCAGGGATACTATTTTTATAGGTCTTATATAAACTGATCGCCTTTAACAAATACCTTCACTCCTCTCTATGTTTCCCTCGTAGATTTTCTGTTCACCGCAGATGGCTTACCCGTGGACTGAGGGCATCCCGCAGGGCCTCTCCCAGAAGCTGGAAACAGACTGCCGACAGCATGATACAAGCAATGGTTGCTATCAGCATCTGCGGGTTTTCCCGCATATACCCCCGCCCTTCCGCGAGCAGCGCACCCCATTCCGGCGCTGGAGGCTTTACCCCCAGTCCGATAAAGGACAGGGAAGAGATACCGATGATCACCGAGGATATATGCAGCGTCCCGTAAACGAGCATGTTTGGCAAGACATGGGGCAGGATGTGGAGGCGTATGATCCGCAAGGTCCCGCTCCCCAGCGCACGGGAGGATAGGACAAACTCCTTTTCCCGCACCGAACGGCTGAGGCTCCGGGCGATGCGGGCATGCTCTACCCAGTATACCGATACCATGGCAAGCATAAGGTTGGTAAGCCCTGACCCAAGGAGTCCGGCGATCACCAGGGCGAGGATGATGCTGGGGAAGGCGAGGAGTATGTCTATGATGGTCAAAACCACCGCGTCTATGAAGCCCCCCAGGTATCCGGCAATAACGCCGATCAGGGTACCCAGGATAAAAATAAGGACCTCTACCACCAGGGCGGCCCCGAGGGTAGTCCTGGATCCGGCGATAAGCCGGGATAGGATGCATCGGCCAAGCTCGTCGGTACCCAGGGGATAGCCTGCTCCCGGTTGAGCGAGCATGTTCCAGATATTTGTTTTTATCGGATCCTGTGGACTCAGCCAGGGACCTAAGATAAGCACCAGTACAAAGAAAAGGGCCAGGGAAGCTCCCAGGATAAACAAAGGGTTATGGAACAGCTTGTTAATCATTGGTAAAATCATCCTGAGTAGTTCCCACGCCCCATGAAGATACAGAGCAGATCGGCGGCAAGGTTAATCCCTCCGAACAAAAAGGCGTAGAGCAGTACACATCCCTGGACCACTGGGTAATCCCGCTGCAGGATAGCGTCAATCAAATACTTACCGATCCCCGGCCAACTGAATACCTTTTCCACCACCGCCGATCCTCCCAGCATCAAGGCAAGGTTCATGCTCAGGGCGGTAAGTATGGGGATGAAGGCATTTTTCATAGCATGGGACCAGAGGAGGTTCCACAAGCCCACCCCTCGTGCTCGCGCCGCCCGGATGTATTCTTTGGATAATTCCTCTAACAGCGCCGTTCGAATGAGCCGGGTGTAATGGGCGGCTGGGGCGATGGATAAGACGAGGCAGGGCATAACCAGATGAGCAGGAGTTCCCTTGCCAAAGGAAGGAAGCCATTGCAAGTAAACCGCGAAGAGGAGGATACCCAACAGCCCTACACAAAATGACGGGACAGACATGGCTACGATAGCAGTGATCCTGGTTATATGGTCCCAAAGTCTTCCCTGGTACAGGGCGGAAAGTAACCCTAAGGGAAAGGCGATTGCCACCACGAGCGCCATAGCTGGCAGGGTGAGGAGCGCTGTCATACGGAAATGGATGGATAGCTCCGCGATAACCGGCTCATTCGTTACGACCGAATTGCCCAGATTAAGATGGAGCACCGCCTTGATCCAACTGACATACTGTACCCAGAGCGGCTGGTCAAGTCCCAGTTCCCTCCGGATCTGTGCCAGAGATTCAGCGGATACATCCATCCCCCGATCCTGCAAGCGGATATACGCGGCGTCTCCAGGGGCAAAGCGTAATAGACAAAAAACCAGTACCGTAACGCCAAAGCATACGGGAATAAACTGCACCAGTCTTTTGGCGATATATTGTTGCAGTGCAGCATTACCATGCTCAACAGCTTCCACTCCGCGCTCTTCGCGAGTGCCCGAGGCGCTCTCGTTGCTCACTTTTCTATAACCGTATCCTTTAAGGCTCGGTTGATATGCCAGCAGCCAGCGGAGATGTCGAAGTTCCTGATGTTTTGCTTTGCCAAGCGTATACTGTTCCGGTGATACACCATCAGGGTTGGCGCATGGTCCATGATTTCTTTTTGAATATCCCAATGCAATTCCCTGCGCTTCACCGTATCCATCGTTACGGCGAGTTCGTCAATCAGGGCATCCAGCTTATCTGAGGTGTAAATCTTATAGAAGCTATTGGAATGCCAATACCCCCGTTGGTAATTGAAGGAGGGATCATCGGTGGGAATAAAGGATTGCCCTACCAGGATCATATCGTACTGCTTGCTTTCCTGGAGGGCATCCAAGGCGGCGCCTTCAACGGCATTGAGTCTGAGGTCAATACCCGCCTCTTTCAGCATATCCTGAATAACCGGAGCCAGGAGCGAATCCTCGGTATTCGCCGCTCCATAGGTCAGGGTCATGGTCAAAGGACTGCCGTTTTTTATCCGGATCCCCCTATTCCCCCGAACCCAGCCGTCCTGTTCAAGTAAGGTATTAGCCTCCTCGACATTATAAGCGGGATTTTTCACCCCTGGATTCACCAGGTCTCCGTAGGCAGGGGAAAAGAAACCTTCCGGTGGGGACGCAAGGCCCGGAAGGAGCTTGTTAATCATAGATTGCAGATCCAGGCCATGGCCCACCGCTTCCCGTACCGCACGGCTGTCCAGAGGGGTGCGATTTATATTGTAGAATATGACCGCCGAGGTGTTCTGGGTCTTCTTGATTATTTTGAACCGGTCATTCTGCATAAGCCGCTTCACCACCGCGAGGGCCTGATAGCCGCTCATCATATCAATTTCCCCGGACTCCAGGGCGGAAGCCCGGGACTGGGGATCCGTGATGACCTTGAAGGTTATCTTTCTGAGATTGGGTTTACCACCCCAAAACTCATCATTTGCCTCAAACACATATTCTATATCCTTATCCCATTTGACCAGTTTATACGGTCCCGAACCCAGGGCCTTCGAAATACTGCCGTCTTCATTGATAGCCCGGGGACTTACCATACTCATCATCGTCCGTGCCAGGTTGGAACTTAGATTATAAGTGGGCTGCTTCATATAAAAGACCAGGGTATACGCATCAGGAGTTTCGACCCGGTCCGTATCCGAAAGTCCCGGATATCCCTCAAGGCGCTTGAAGTTTGCCAGGGCGGCCTGGGCGTTCCAAGGCTCCCCGTCGTGGAATCGGACATTTTGGCGGAGTTTGAAGGTCCACCTCATACCGTCGGGGCTCATTTCCCAGGATTCCGCGAGTCCTGGGGTCTGCCTGAAGTTGGAATCAATTTCCACCAGGCCATTGTACACTAAAATCTGGGTATCATCCAGCATACCCTTGGCGGGATCAATGTTTTGCAGGTCGAACTGATCGCCGATGATCAATTCCTGGGGCGGCGCCCCAGCGGCAGTCTGGGGTTTACCCCGGGCACAGAGAACCGTAGAAAAGGCAAAAAAAACAAAGACGGTACACAACGCTTTTCGCGGGTGAGCTAAGAAACACATAAAAACATCCTGAAAAAAGGGATCCTTCCGGCAGCTTCAATCCGGAAACGTACCGCTTCATGGGGTACAGCATCATACCTTCCCGGGTCATACAACGTATACCTCAGAAGATAGCGTTCTTAAAAAGGGTTCCATACCGTGTGAGACTTCATGTCTACACTATAGTATAATAGCCCATAGGAAAGGTTTTCGCAAGGGGACCCACCCATTATGATTCCAAACGAAATACCCCCGCTTACTTTT
>JAITNP010000066.1 GCA_031290455.1 Treponema sp.
GAGAAGACATCCGAGGACAAAAACAACAAAATACCGAATAACGACCGCAATACTATTTTTGACATTCATGCGTCCCCCATTTTATCAAGCTCTTGACGGTAGTGTTTTCCCCGCTGCCAGTTATCGGCGACATTGGCCCCCTGAAAAAACCCGCAAGCCCCCACTATCCCCATAATGACTGCGGGGCCTATGGCGGTGAGCGCATCAGGCGCCATGGCGAGGGTTGCGAAGTATACGGAAAGCAGTGATACTATCCCTACCCAGAATGCGGTTGCCTTTTTTGTTTTCATACCACTTCCACCGGTAGTGTTTTCTCCGCGCCAAGGTCTGCTATTAGGTTCAGTCGGTCCCCCTTTCTTTGAGATGTTCCCGGTATTGGATAACGAGGGAATGATGATACTCCCTCGCTGTTCCATTTCCACCTGATTCAATGTACCGGTCCCCTGCGGCGATCCGCTCTTCCACGGACAGGTGTTCATCGTGCATGGTAAGACGGGACACTTCCTGGATTACCAGGTTTAATTTTTCAACCATAGCTTTTCTGTTGCCTACTGTGCTTGCCAGTATCGGTATAATCGTCCCGACGGCCGTAATAACCGAGACAATCATTGAAGCAACAAGCGCCATATCCTGCCCGATCATATCCCTTGCTCCTTTTGCCACTGGTTAAACCGCTCCATCCGTTCCCTGCGACTTAATGTTTCCCGTTCGACCTGGTCAAGAATAACCGCGGCCTGGAGCTTGCCGTCTTCTTTTATCTCATCAACAGTGTATCTGTTTTTAAGGCCGATAAAGCGCTTTAATTTGTTTAAAAGTTTCATGCTATAACCTCCTCTCCAGCGACATCATAACCCTTTCCTTTGCATCGGCACACCATAAGTTGATTTCCCACCAATGCCCGTTAACCATGACCTCATAGATACTATAATCATTGGAGTTGATGTAAATAGTAGTGTCTATGGTTGTGGGCGTTGTAGTAAATGTAGCCTTCTGGCTGGTACTGCCTTCTGTGGCCCCGTCAAAGAACGTATTACGCCTTATCGTCGCAATTATGCTTTCTGGTCCTTGAGCAGCAATATCAACGCGCAGATTCCCCGATACAGTTGCACTAAAGACCCTGAAAATAAGGCCATCAAAAGTGATCGACATATACCCGTTGGTTAGACGTAAATCAGATGTCATCATATACCGTTTTACTAATATATCCTGGTGAATATCTACTGCGTAAGCTATCACATCGTCGAAAATCTTTACTTCTCCCGTCAGCGCGTTTATTATACTAACGTACTCATCGGTGAAGTCATTGGCAGACAAGCCTTTACCTCCCTCTTTGTCTACCTTATTCTCTACCGCAGATTGCGCCGCTGATGCCGCTGCCACAGCCTCCGCTGATGCTGCGCTCGTTCCGGGTGCAATAGTACCGTCTGGGCCAACGACCATTTCTTTACCCGCATCATTGATGGACTGTTGTATCTCCATCTTCCCGGTTAAGCTTGTCTCAGCGGATGCCATGCGGTTTTTCAGCGATGTAAACCCGATGGTTTCCATCTTGCCACCGGGCAGCACCGCTACTTTTCCGTCTGCGCTGCCGTCTCCTGTATCAGCGGTTCCCTCCGTTACACCAAGATGATCGTTACTTGCAGTAGCGATATTACCAATACCCCAATCGAGCCATGCCTGAGTAGCGGCGTTCCAGACATATTCATTTCCATCAAACAGGTTTTTTACTACCGTGTCGTCTATAATGTCTGTTACAGACAGTACCCCCTCCATGGTCATAGCGTAGGTATTAAGGGCCGCCACATCACCAGGGTCAGGGGTTAGTACGTCAAGGGACTTTCCAAAATCATACGCGTCCAGGGGGTAGTAATGACCGTTCAGGGTCTGTATCTTCTGATCCTGTAGGTGGTCGTATTCCTGCCTGGCGGTTGTTTCTGCAGCAACGGTGATTTCTATCAGCTCTGCTGTCGCCTTAGCGTCAGCAGAATATCCATCTTCCATAGATGTTGTGGGGGCTGCTGTTGTCCCTATAATGACTGGATTAAGCGGATCGGCTGCGTTTATGTTGATGTTTTTTCCAGCAGTAAGTTTGTTTTGCTTTTGGTCTACCTGCGCTTTAATGTCAACAAGGTCAACGTCAGGGGCATCCATTACAGCAATATCATTCAAAATGTTGAAACCGGACATAATGGCAGAGCCGAGATAATTGTCAAACCCTGATGAAAATCCGAATCGGACCAGGTATTTACCAGTCCCCACCCCGTCCTGGTCTTGCCATACACCGTCACGCCATACATCAACCACCGGTATCATTACATTATTCAAAAAATGGAAGTATCCAAAATGCCATATTCCATCATTGGTCATATAGGGACCGAATCCGGAGACCGTAACGCCGTCTATTACATTGGCAACCTGGATAAATGCCAAGCCATTAACCGGTGAGATGTTGCTGAACGTAGGGGTTTTTGAGGTATCAAACAGAAGCACCCGGCCTTTAGGAATCTGGGGAATTGCCTGCAAACTCGTAATCCAATCTATATGAGGATACCTTATTTTGTTTGCTTTTTTGTCGTTTAATTCGTTTATCGCCGCTACCTTGGTATACTTTTCTGTTGTATTTAAATCGGCATTCGCTCCGGCGTCATCGGTTGTTTCAAGTCCAAGGGATGCAGCGGTACTGTCTTTGTTAATTTCAGTGCCGTTTATGGCTGGTTTGTTGGGAAGGTCGTCGTAGTCAACGCTGATGTGATTCCACCGAGCGTCTTCACGGACGTATTTTTTACCATCACGATCAGCATCATTCAAAATAGGCATTTCGTCGTCTGTCAAATATACAGCCATGCTATCACCTTAAATCAAAAAAAGCACTACGCCGATGTTTGCGTCAACTTCGTGCTTCTGTGCACGGTATGTTTTCCCACGCACAACAATTTCTGTTTTTCCCGATTCGTATTCAGGGACCTCATACAGTATTATCCGGGGAATAGGACGGGTAGTCTTTCTGGAATTACCATCATCGATTAAAACCGATTCATCAAATATGCCTCGAATAGTAAACGACTCTCCTGCCGGGTTTACCGTAAATTCTTCGGTAAATGGAGATGCTGTTATAATGTACTGCAAGTCTGCGTATGGCCGCATCTCCATTTCCGTACCTCCATCAGGTAATAGAAGCGTACACGATGTGGTCAATCTCACCGGGTACAAGCACAGGGCGCGATTGGCTGCGAAAAATGTACGCATCCGGGTTTTTGGTCCAAAACGAATCGCTTACCAGTTCTCCCCTTACCATCTTTGCCGATCCGGTGAAATTGTTGACCAGGAAAATACCGCCGTAGGCTTGCACCCTGGGTGCATTGAAGCTCGATATAATGATACCCTTGGGAGGCATAAACGGGATAAATTCTCCTGATTCATCTTCATAAGATTCATCAAACGACAGTAAAGTTATCCTGGCAGCACGTCCAGGTAATTTGAATCCTCCAGGAATGATGTCGGCAACCACCCGGTTATCCCCCACGAGCCGGGAGTACCCGGCATTAAGGCCCTGGAGCTTCAACGCTTCCTTGAATGCCGCACTCTGCTCAAGCGCCGACAGTACCATGGGACCCATGAGGGCAAAAGCGTTGTTCGACGCGCCGCCCTTCTTTTTATATTGGTCCCAGGCAAGCTGTAGCGCCGCAACCGGATCAGCGTTTGCGGGTATCGTATTATCCAGGTCCCTATCGTAATCGAATAAGGACCCGATGTTTACCCCATTTTTACCCTTTGGCTGAAACGTACCGTTTACCATGATGTCAATACCCTGCTTTACAATGGCGGAGAGAATTATAGCATCATGGTTGCGCTGTATCTGCGCTGCTTTTTCAACAATTTGTTGATGGGCAGGGCCATTCGATTCAAGCCCAGCCGTTACCGCACGGGCCAGTTTCTCAGTAATGGGCGTCGATTCATCAAGATTTGCAGGGTCATACACGGCGCCTTTCCCCGGGATGTACGCAAAAATGTTGCTTCCTGCATTGACTTCCCGGTAACGGGCAATTTTTTTGCTTGACACCACGGTATCGGCTGGTATCTCGGCAGTATCATAAGTACGCACAGTTGGCCAGAATAATCTCAGGAAGTCCCGCAAGGGAGGGGAGCTTTCCTGAAACACAAGTTTGAGCGCCCTCGTAAGGGTCAAGGTATTTTCATTAATACCGGGCATTTGCTACTCCTTTGTCTCGCGACAATGGCTAGAGATGGAATCTATGTCTCCCGACATTGATTATAACTAATTCAAAATAATTCCCGCATCGAACAGCGTCCCGATAAGGACATCGTTTACGATAATGGGCGTTGAAAGTCCTGCGTTAACCGCAATGATACTTTCTTTCAGGAATTCCCCCTTTGCGATAGCGCCCATACTGCCGGCTTCAAAGTTCATGTCGTTTACCACAACGGCGCGTACCACCTGGGTCCCGTCGCTCGCTCCACTCGTGTAAGCTTTATACACGCCGGTGGCGGTAACACGACCCAGAAGCTGGCCCCGGACATACGTCCCTGCTGCCAGGGGCGCGTTGTTCTGTATAATGGGCCGGTAAAAAAAATCAGTAGGATAGGTCATCTTCTGAGCTCCTTTTTACTGTAGACTTTTGGCAAGCGCCTTGACGCTTTCTTCGGTCGCGATAGCTTCCGCTTCCTTTCGCGGTTTCACTCCTGCCTGTTCCCCAGGGAGCTGCGCCACCGTGGTCGGGGAAGGAATAGACTCGGTGTTGAATTTCGCTTCCATTTCCCGTTGTTTGGTTAACGCAGACACGGCATACGCTTCGACGGTCATCCCTCCTATGAGCGCCTGTTTAACATCGTCAGTAAGTCTTACCCCCGCAAGGGTCAGGATTCCATGAATCCTCTCCGATTCGGCCTTCCCGTCTGTTTCGACTTTGGGGTCGATTTTTGTTCTGGCATAAGCCAGAATTTCATTCTCAGCTCCAGGGTTCTTAGCTAAAAATTCTTTTAAGTCCATTTTCGATTCTCCTTTTCGATTGTTCTTTACAGCAGCCGGGTCCGCAGTACCTGATAAAATTCCATCAATAAGGCCGAGTTCAAGCGCCCGTTCCGCCGTAACGCTTCTCCCCCTTAGAGACCTGATATTACTTCGCATAGTGTCTGCGCTGCGGTCTTTTGTGCTGCGACCTTCTACCACCCTATCCTCAAAAATTTTATAAATGGCGTCAAGTTCTTCCTGGATAACCGACGCTCCGGCCTCAGTCGCCAAGTCAGGACGCTTATCCCGGCTTTGGCTATTAGTAAATACCAGCCTGCGTATCCCTTTTTTTCCTTCCTGTTCTGTGCGATCAAACAGTTCAAGCGCTACGCCTATTGATCCTGCCATGCTCCCCTTGGTAGCAGCGTAAATATGATCTGATTGCGATGCAAGGAAATACGCAGCGCTATGGACTCCGGTATAAATTATGGCAGTTGTCGGTTTCCCTGTATTCTTAATAATTTCTGCGCAAAAATCAAGGCCGTCCCAAGCTCCACCGGATGAATTTATGTGATATTGTATCTCGCGTACTTGGAAATCTTCATCGGCTGCAACAGTCGCTTCGCCTATCTCGGCATACGTAGTAGTATCACCCATGAAAAAAGATGATAGTGTCCGTTTTGCCTCCAGGATGCCATATATCGTAATTTTTGCAATTCCGTTCTCGCGTTCGTATAGTGGTTGTCCTTCCGCATTTGCAACAGTTGCTGATTCTGCCTTTATTTTTTCGATGAGTTCTACGGACAAATCCTGCCTAATCCGTTTTTCCATTTCGCGAAAGGCAAAAAACCTATCTAATTCTTCGGGGGACAGTGCCCAAAATGTTTTAATCATTTTTCTTTTCTTTCTCCTGTTCTACATTCCGCTCATCCTGCTCCGCTATGGCCGCTTCTTTCTCTGTTTCTCCCCCTTGACGGAATAACTGTTCCTGTAACTGCCATTCCGCCAGAATATCCTCATAATCACTACCAGAGATGTTAAACATTTCGTCACCTCTCAAAGAAAACATGTTTTTTACGCTTTTTTCTTTGGCGTTGATTTCCTGGAGGGGGTTTATCGTTCCCGGAACCGGTCCCAGGTGTATGCCTTTTAGGTACGCTTGTTGGATCATGGAACCACCGGTAATAAAACCAGGGGCTTCTATCGCGCCTTCAAGCATGAGTTCAATGGCCAATTCCCTGACAACCGGATTCACCCATACTCGGATGAATTCTTCCCGTTCCCAAAGGACCGTTTTCCAGAAGTCATTGAGGGCGCCGCGGTGGGCAGTGTAGCTCGTCGAATATTCAGACCGTAAAACTTCAGGCGGCGTGTTAGCTCCCATGCCAAACTGTTTGAGCCGCCATTCTTTAAATGCCGGGTATGTGCCAGAGGGGGTTTTCTTGTCCAGCGCGGTTACTTTCCCTCCGGTATTGATGTTGAGTACGTTTCCAGTACCCATTTTCGCAGCGTTCCCCATGCTCGAAAAAGCCTCAAGAGCTTTTTTTATCGGACCGCCGCGGCGCATTTTCGCGGCCTGCTGCGCGATCTGGTCTCTCGTGTCGGCGGGGTTTTCGGTTTCGGTAACAATTGCGATCATGGCTTCCAGTATCGCTGCGGCTATGGTGGCGTCCTCAAAACGGTCGTCATTTTTTGCTGTCGCGATCTGACTATAAATCAGGGGCCAGCCCCGGAGTTGCCGGGGCGATTTTTTCGTATAGAACTGAACGGCCTGCTGGCGACCATCAAGCGTAAAAGCGGTATAGATGCCATCAGGATTGTAAAATCCCTGTCGGCGATAGAATTGGTCGTGTTTTATCCCCAGCGTTACGCCTTCGTCGTTTAAACTGCCATCAATTTCAGTTCCAGGGAATTCCACGATGTCAAGCGGCTTGTCTTTTTCGCGAATAAAATAAGTAACTGTGTCTCCTGCGGCAAGCGCCCAGCGGAAGGCCGCGTTCTGCTTCTGGTAGAGGTTCGTGGCATACATCTTGTATGAAAGCAGTTTTTGAAATCGCCGTGCCCAATCACGGGCGTACTCTTTTGTCCATCCCAAGAGGTTATAATCCGGCTGGCTGCGGAAATAAAGGCCATCTCCTATGCAGTAGTCAGTATGCTTGTTGACCGCCGCAGCAGCAGGCCCGAAGGTGTGATAGAGGGTGAGGCACGCCTGGCTTACTTCATCATAGGTATCGTATAAAAAGTCGTTGGGAGAGTTACCGACAAGGAGGCGGGACCATTCCGCGAGATCGCCTGGGACCTTTTCACCGGAATAGGTGCTGCCACTCAGACGGAGAGTCTTTCCGTTTATGATCAGGTTTATCATGTTACCACCCTGCCCCGACGCTGACGCCGGAACCGCGTGTCAAATTGTCATATCGGTTTCTGAGCTCATTTATAATTTTTCTGATTGCGGGGAGGTCATGATTGGTCCACTGGCGGGATCCACCGCCTGAATTTATCGAGTAGCCTTTTCCGCTTATAGCGATTTTACGCTCCAAATCTCTATAAAATGCGATATCTTCTAAAATTGCTTCCGGCGACACGTTTCCCCTTGTGCCGGTTTTTTTGTAAATAAAATTTGCTATATAAAAATGCCCAACCGGCCTAACCGACACGAAAGAGCCGGGAAGGGCAAAAAATACAATTTTTTTCCTGCTCATGTCGTGTCGGTTTAAGCAGCTAAAATAATTAAAGTAAAAAATAATCTTTTTGTCAAGCGTTTTAACGCGAAAAACTGCAAAATTGCGTTTTTTTCGTTACTATTCACAGCCGCCTGATACGTCACTGAAAAATCCCAACAGAAGAAGGGCTGAATCAGTCCTGTAATCACGCTCGATATACAGATCATACTTGTCATGGCAATACTTTTTGCCCATCCGGTGCAGCGCGACTACGGGTGCGGGGATGGTCTTGATATACCGGCAGAGCCTGGCATACCCCACTTCCATCTCGTATTGTTTCAGATTTTCCTGTACCGAGCGGATACTCGGTTTTGAACTATCCAGATACAGCCATTCAATCCGGTCTTTGGTTTCCTCTGAAAAGGCCGCGCCTGCGCCCCCTTTGTCGTGATACTGCGGCGCAAGTCCGGTAAGTCCACATTGCTGGTAACGCCGCAGCCAGTTCTGATAGAAAACGGTCGTGCTGCCGAGGTGTCCCCAACGGATGCCTCGCCGATGGAGGTCCCGTTGCCGATGGAGGTCCTGTTGCCGATGGTGGCCCCGTTGCCGATGGAGGTCCTGCTGCCGATGGTGGCCCCGTTGCCGATGTGGGCCTCAACGCCGATGGAGGTCCTGCTGCCGATGGTAGTCCTGACGCCGATGTGGGCCTCAACGCCGATGGAGGCCCCGTTGCCGATGCAGGCTCTGTCGCCAATGGAGGCTCTGTCGCCGATGGTAGTCCTGACGCCGATGGAGGTCCCATTGCCGATGGAGGTCCCAGCGCCGATGGAGGTCCTGCTGCCGGTGGAGGTCCCGTTACCGATGTGGGCCTCGACGCCGATGGAGGCTCTGTCACCGATAGTGGCCCCATTACCGATGGAGGTCCCAGCGCCGATGGAGGTCCCGGCGCCGATGGTAATTCCACGCTTTTCAAGTTCGGCAGTTGTTTCGGCAGCGGTTATTTCAAACCCTTTCCATCCTTCGCCTGCCCACAAATAGATCATCCTGTGCCCTGTTCGTCGCTCATGCCACGCCTCCTTCCTGCCGGTAAGCTTCAACAAGATCGCAGAACGTGTCGTAACCAAGCGCCGCAGCGACCATGTCTCTGGCTATCGCTGTACTATGTTTGGTATCCGAATCAAGAAATCTAGTGACAGCGTGCGATGAGTAGGATTCCCCTGCAACACTCCTAATCGAGACATTCTTTTTTTCCAACTGTGACCGTATCCAGGATTTAAGCTTTAAAACCTCGGCCACCGTCATTTCCTTGAGCGGGTTCAACCGCGCCAGCCGCAGTTTTTCGTTTTCGTACGCTTCTCCGGCTTCGGCAATCTGCTTGAATAAGCTGATACCTTTGCTGATTGCCAAAGGGCTTTCATTGAAAACGGCCAGGCTTTCAAGATTTTCGTTCAGCTTTCTGAGTTCCGCGTGAATTCCGGTGAGTAAGGCGATGATTTTCACGCCACGCCTCCTTTGCCACAGGTGGCGATCATTTCCTCGAAGGACTGATAGCCCAGGGCCTTGACCAGGGCCATACTGACCTTTGCGGAGGCCTTGCGCCCGTGAATTACTCGTGATACCATGGATACGGTGCATCCGACGCGGGACGCGATGTCTGCTTGGGTGATGTCTTTGAGGGCCATCTGGTACTTTATCCAGTGGCCTTCCCGGTGGGTTGTCTTCTTGCCCATCATTTTGTTCCTTTCCGGCAGGGTACCTTTAGTAGAGGGCCCTGCCGGGCTTTTTATAGTTGTGAATAGTAACTTTTTTTATTCCCTTAGTATTTGATCGCGGAAGTATAGCCAGTCGTCATCATCCCATAGGTGATACCCCATAATCATGGCGGCGGCGCGGCTATATACAAAGCAGTCCAGGGTCTCGTTGCGCTCGTTTAGCTTATGCCATCCGACTTTCCCTTTTTCGTCTTCACCGTAATATTCTGACGCAAACTGACGAAAAAAATCCTCCGGAAAATCTTTTGAGAAATGAACCGCGTCCTTGCCCTCGCTGACATCAATATTTTGGAAGATAACGTCCTTAATGGCCCCCACGTCGGTAAGGTAGAATTCGCACCCGTAGGTTTTGTGGGTCCGCTGGGTGAGGGTAAATCCTGCGGATTTGCCTTCCTCGATTCCCTTTACCGGTACAAAGACATCGCTGTTGGTGGCGCAAAACTGGATCGCCGTGTTGACTTCGCTCCGCAGTTCCTGATTTTTAAGCGTTGCGTCCCGATTCGGGTTGTATGAGGAGTCAACCGCAATCCTAACTATGCCAACAGTGATACCCCCCAGACCCGGAACGTAAAAATCTCCGTCGCAGTAAGCAAGCAGATTATTCCACGCCGGGCTGTTTATATCGGCGGTCTGACCGAAAAAAACCTCGTGATCAAAAATCCAGGCTTCCATCCCCGGCCCCCAGGCGGTAAGTACCAGCTCTACGCGGTTTTTATGCACGTCCGCGCCGCCTGTTATGATATATGGACCGGACGGTACCATTTTTACCGGGTATTCCTCAGCCCTGGCCCTCAGTTCGTCCCATAACACCATTCGTCGGTCTGTTTCCGGGTGCATACCCTCGTTAGTGATGACAAAATTTCGCATGGCTTGTAAATTTTTGCCCATGTCTGCCTTGAGATAGTCGGTGACGATGTTGTCCCAGTTTGTCATGGGGCTCATCATGGCCGATATGTGATAACTCCTATCTCTGCTGTCTTGCGGAGTCGTTTGAGGCTCCCAGTATGCCGGTCCCCCAAGGTCTATACAGCGCATAAAATCATTTTTTTCATACTCAAAAAAGTCCCTATCGCAGTGACGGCATTTGTACCGGGCGGTTCCGGGAACGAGGGAACCTTTCCCGCGCTTGTCAAAATCGTAATCCCCGTACAGACCCCATTGCCGATTACTGTGCATAAACTCAAGGTGCTGGTATCCGCCGCAGCGGGGGCAGGGGACCATGTACTCCCGCCTGTCGCCGGAACTAAACGCCTTGGTTATGCGGCATGTCCCCGATGCTGATGGGGTAGAGAGCTTCACTACCTTCAGGTCACGGATGGTTTTTCCACGGGCTTCGATGATCGCTTCTGGGTCGCCTTGGTCAGCAAGTTCAAATGGCGCTTCGGTGAGCTCATCCATTATTATAAAATCCCAGGAAAATGATTTGAGTTTAGCAATTGAATTATAGCTGGTCATCAAAAATCGGCGACCTGCAAATATCTCTTTGTAGAGTACCGTGTCCCCGCTCTTTCGTTGTTCTGAACGCTTAGTTATGGGCTTTATGCAGTCTGCAAGGCCGCAAAAATCTATTAAGAGATCGATTGCCCCGCTACTGCGGAGTTTAGCCATATCCAGGTCGGATATGACATACAAAATATTATGCAGTCCGTACTTAATGCTGTGGCCTATGGCGTTTTCAACGCCTGTAGTTACCCCAGATTGCGTTGATTTTATGACTGTGGTTATTCTTACCGGGCTGTCAGGATGGAGATTTTCCTGTATTTCAATAAGATATGGCATAAAATCGGGGCGCCACATACCGGGCCGCTCGGTACTTCCAGCAGGCAAGTATCTGTTTCCTGTTGCCCAGTCCATAATAGACGGTATTGCGGGATCAATAGTCAAAGCCTGGGACAATTTTATGATGTGGGTAAGGGTACCTGTATTTATGCTTTCTGCAATACTCATTTACTCTCTCATATCCTTTCCTATTTCTTCTTCCAGTCCTTTCACCGCATTGGAAAAACAGATTCCCAGCTCAGTAATAAAAAATTTTTCAGCATCTTTTTCTTTTCCAACGACATAGAGGCGTTTTAAGTCGGGAGATATTTTCTTGATGGAAGCAAAACTATCAGAAATACCGCGCTGAAAAAAAGAGAAGTAATAGCGCATGAGGGCGACATCAATATACTCCCCGGTCATCTTGCGGGTTTTTAATTCTTCCTGCTCGGCCTTGTATTGCTTTATCTTGGCCTCTGCGTCTTCCAATTTTTTACGCAGCTCTGCTCTATCTTTTCTTACGGCATTATCTATTTCAATTTTTTTTGCACGGGCAGTCTCGGTTCTTTTTTTTAACGCTAAAATCTCTTCATCGGCCTGTGGCGCGTGAATATGCTGGTAGATGAATTTCATCATCGCAGGATTTTTTTCTTTTATCCCTATATCGACGATCTGTTGTAATAATCGTTCGTCGCCGTCAAGTCGGTCTATCTCATTGCCTTCTTTGTCTTTTATGACCGCTCCCATTTCGATTAAAATATCCTGGAAGGTTTTTTTCTTCGGTCTACCCTCCCGGTGAATGCGGGGGTCTCCGGGCTTGAATTTGGTATCAGGCATATATAAACCATCCGTAATGTTTTCTGCTGGGTCCATCCGAATAGCTGTCGTAAATTTCTTTTATTCCGTTTCTGCGAAGAAATTCTTTGAATGCTTCAAAATATATTCCAGAAAATAGGGTAGGACATTTTTTGATCATGTCTTTGCTTATTCCGACACATGCAATCAAATCATTTGGGCATCTACTCAGACTTGTCTGAGTGAAGGTGTAAAAAATTACAGTGTCTTTGGTTAATGTGGTGTTTTGAAATATTTTTTGAAGTGCGATAAACGGTATCCCCCATGAGTCGCAGTCTATAATATTAAAACCCGATAGATCAAGCCGGGGTATTATCTTCTCGCATTCGCCATAGAGGGCAATTGATCCTTTCCCTTTTTCCCTTTCAATACCGATAACTTCGATCTTCTTTTTTGCACTTATCTGCCCCCATATAATCCCGTTACCATGGTAACAATCGAGTATCCTGTTTCCATCTTTTACCTTTTCGGCCCTCATGCGGACTTTTTCTTCAAGCCTGCTATTATCAATTCGCCGATTGTGCATACTCAATCCCCTCGGTGTTTTTTAAGATTTCAAGATGCTCCTGTATATCTTCAAACTTACCGGGCTGGAAACTCAATAAGACGTGTATTTTGTTATAAGGCGAAAGATTTATTTTTTTCGGTTCGACTGCTCTCTCATCATCATCGACAATAACTACATCAAGGGATAAATCTTCCATAACTACATCAATGTCTTTTATAAACTCGACAAACCCCTCCCGGTTAATCGTTCCGTATCTACTGTCACAGCGTAACAATAATTGCTTTGCTTCTTCTTTTGTTTTTGCCTGTATCCAGTCTACAGGGATAGGTGGAATAATCCATCCATCCTTTTCAAGGTGTTCTGCTGCCAGCAATCGGCCATGTGCGTCAATGGCCCATATATCATCATCAATCTTTGACACATAAGCGGGGAAAGCCCAGCCATATTTGATAATAGAGAGCATAATTTTTTGAATGTCCTCGTCAGTACGATCCTTATATTGTTCCTGCAATGACTTTATTGAACGCCAGTCAATAAGTCCAGCCCCCTGGCAGGATATTTTTATTGTCTTTTTTCTCATAGTTTCAATCCACGCGCACCAGAACTGAGCGCGGCCTCCTCTTTTGCTGTTTCAATCCACATATTAAATATGTGCTCTTGGCCAATAAATGACTACAAAAATCAGGCCAATTTTTGAAAAAAAATCCCACTGAAAATGTGTCTAGGGGGGTCTTCTCGATAGATTTAAAAAAAACTCCCATAGAAGGACCCATTCCTATTATCCTACTGAGCTGTTTGATATTCATGAGATACCTCTGAGAGTACTGTTTCTGGTGATTCTCGTTTTTGTATGATTTTGAGCAAAACCCCTTCGGGAATTTTGAAGGCGGGGGTCTGTACAAAAATATAGCACCCCTGAGCATTATTAAACTCCCGTATCTTCCCACAGGCATGACAATGTCCATGGATGTCAAGCGATTCTCCGCATTCACATCGATGAGGCGGCGCATCCCGGGCCTTCTGCCGGGCATCGGTCTCATCCTGGGCCAGCGCCTGCTCCCGCCAGGCTGGATAATCTTCCCGCACAGTTTGCCAGTTGATAGCAGTTGGGTATAGACTGCAAAAATCAGCCTCTGTTTTGTCCTTGTTCTTATACTGTTTCTTGACACACATAGCCATTAACTCCAATATAGAATGGGGACCCTGGAACCATTGGGGATCAACGCCGGAATTCAAAATTGTCTCGGTTTTTTTGTCATCAATCTTAAATCCAAGTTTAGCCGATTCATCTCTAATTGTTTTTAACAACAATTTCGTTGATTCAATTGATTGATTTGATTGATTTTTCGGGGAATCAATCAAATCATTATTCTTAGAATTTAAAGAATCATGATCATTATTATTATTATTATTATTATTATTATCGGTTGTTTTATGGGTTGTTTCAGGTTGTTTTTCGGTTGTTTCCGGGAAAACAACCGTTGTTTTTGATTGTTTTTTGGCGTTCGTATTGCCTAATGGAGCGCCCGCCTTTTTCTGGGTCTCAATCTCAGCCGGCTTTTCTTTCTCTTCAACACCTTTGCCGGTTGCGTCAATTTGAGGCTTGATGAGGGAAAAGACGATGCGCTCTACGCTTGAGAGTGTTTCCGGCGCGGGTGTTACGTCGTCCAAAGCGTATGCGCTTACAAGCCGCATGATGCGCCCGTACTGCTTATCAGGCAGATGCTGTATCGCTTCGTGCAGAGTGCGATACCACGAGGGTAATAGCATGGGTCCTCCCTACAAGGCTGATATGTCCAGGGGGATCTGCTTATACTCTCCCTGCTCTTCTCTTTCGTAAAACCGGAGGTACTGCTTACTCCCGGAAATCTCAATACTGTCGGATATGGCTTGCATGGCTTTTTGCCAGTCTGGATCACTTATTTCCAGGCGGCGCAGGCCCAGTACCCTGGTGGTGCTGATGTTCCCCGTTTTGTCCACCTGGAACGCATCATTGACGAGGATCCGGATTTCGGGCCGGGCATTGGCGCTCCACTTGTCCAGGCAGTCTGAAATAATTTCACGGGCGACTTGCAAGCGCTCGTTGAACGTGATGGAGGCGCTTACCGCTACCAAAATTTTGTACCTCCCATCGTAGGAAGTCAGGCTGATGTTCCCCTTTTTACCACCGAAGGGTTTATCGTATTTTTCTGCAGAAAGTGCCAGGAATGTAAATATATCATCCTGTACCCGCTTTTTGAACGCTGTCATGGTCTGCTTCATCTGTAAGACTTCACCGGCAATCTTGCGGACTGTTTGGTCCCGCAGCTTGTCAATATCGCTGACCAACTCTACCGGGACCTGACGCCCCTGAGTATTAATCATGTACTCCATCGCTTCTCCTCCAAAAACCCATCCAGGGAGTCCTGGCGGGAGGTAAAACCAGTATCCCCGAATGGGAAGAAAATTATAGTTAGTACCGCGCCTTGCGGTTCCGCGAATGCGGGAATCCCTGGCGGTCATCAATCTCACCGAAAAAGTAGGCGTGAAAGCTGGTTATGACTATCGCCCATACCACCACAACCACTATACCAATAATAAACGAAATCATCATCACTTCCCCAATAATGCTCGGGCGTTTTATCCGGCTTCCTCTTCTGTAGCCAGAACCTCCTGGACCAGCTCTGCAGCGGTATCCTGGTACAGAGTGGTAATCTCCTCCGGCGTCATGCCGGTAAAGCGAGCCAGGGAATTATCGTCAGCAACCACACCGGCAATTACATTATCATATTGCGGCAGGTCCCAGGGATTGATGGACAGCGCCATAAGCAGCACAAGCTGTTGGGCATGGCTCAGTGCCGCGATGAATTTCTGCGAAATTTTTTTCCCGGTGCACAGTTTGAAACGGTCTTTGCTTTCTCGGCTGTTAAAGCTCTCTACAACAAACCGCGTTATGCGTTCCGGAGCTGGTTTTTCAGTAAAAACCTGGCGTTGGACCTTTTCAAAGACCTTCTGGCGGACGGCTCGCTCAAAATCCCCAGAATTTTTATATTGAATCCCAAGTACCTCCTTCGCTGCCTGCTGCTGCTCCGGGGGGATACTGTCTGGCAAAACGAAGCCTTCCGCCTCATCAATTTCTGTTTTTGAAATTTTTTTGTAGGCCCTAGAGGATACCTCTATACGGTTGCCATAAAAAAACACCTCTACGGCAACGAAGGCCGTCTCCTCAAGAGAAAATGAGGTCACATACTTATCGAGGGACACCTCTACATACGTCCTAGCACCAATGTTGATAGTTTTGGAGCCATCAGGGATGAGTTGAGGATGCGCGTTATGAAAAACAATAACGGTTGCGTCATTTTCTTGGTCTGCAAACAGCGTATCGATACGGGCGGCTATCAGCGCGATTACTTTTCGGCAGTAGCAGGCACTATCTGTGCAGACATCATTATAATGACTGATTTCCGGGAAGAGGTCCGTGTCGGAATGCCTGGTCCTGCGGTCACAAACCGCACATTTATCGTCGGCAACGAGGCCCACTGGCTGATGCTGCAGAAAAAATAAATAGGCGTTGATATTGTAGGCCTCGATGGTGCCGGAATTGTGCTCTAAAAAATCTTGTTGCTGTTCCTCCGTGAGGCTGGCAAGCATGGCTGCAGCATATAACGGCATATCCCCATCCCGGAATTTCGTCCTTGCCATTTTGATGAGATTACAAAGGCGTGCCCGCTGGTAGATGCCGGATACGCTCCGGTCGTACTTCAGCGCGATATCCTTTATCGACGTCCCGGTATCCAGCAGTCGGCGGAAGGTCACGGCTTCGTCGAGGGGATGCATGTCCATCCGGTTGACATTTTCGGCGAGGGCTATTTCAGCAAAGTGTTCCCCCTCTCCATCATCTCCGATGGGATAGATCTGGCACGATACGTCAGACCATCCGAGCAGCTTTGCCGCCGCCAGTCGGCGCCGCCCGGCGACGAGTCGATATTTGTCATTGGCTACCTTTCTCACGGTCAGGGGGTTTATCAACCCCAGCTCCATCATACTCTCGGCGAGAACCTCGATAGCCCCATTGCCGCCGTAGCTCCGATTCGAAATCGATAATATATCCTCTACCGGTACTTGCTCAAGATACATAATTTACCTCCAATATGTTCCTCTTAGATTCAAGAAAAAGAAGGCACATCGAGGTAAAGTATGGCAACAAATACTCTTTGTACCCTCTCTAGTAAGTGCGCGTTGTTTCTGATAACCCCCCTTTATTTTTTAGTTCCTTGCCTGCCGACAGGGATTTTTAATTTGTTCAGCCAATCCTCAATATCAACAGAATCAATGACTCTTTTTTTAGGTCCAATCATGATATAGGGAAAGGGCAACTGCCCCATTTTCATCAAGTCATACAACTTCGACTTGCTGATATAGGCCCGCTTCGCAGCTTCCCGCACACTCAGGGCTTCGCCGCGGATAGCCCGGTTAACCTCTTTCAC
>JAITNP010000079.1 GCA_031290455.1 Treponema sp.
TGAATATTCAACATAACAATAATACCGTTTTTTCTCCTTTGCTGTGTATAACGCATTATTTCTCCAGGGCTTTATCTCAATACTATACCCAGATATCCCTCCATTGACTATAAAAATAAATCAACTCTTATAAGGTTATATTAATTTTTTGGATAATGTCAATAGTAATTCGCAATTTTTGATAAAAAAACATTATCCCCGCTTCTCCTCTTTTTTACTGAATTTATCCTTAAATAACTCTATAGGATATGGAATTACGTTACAAATCTAACTAAAATGGATTTTGTCCGCTTATTGGAATTTTTCTAATTCCCTGGCGTCATTCACCGGGTTGTTGAGCTTGGTGATTACTACGTCCCGTTTCCGATAACCAGGGCATATCGTGTATCTGGTCCCGCAGGTTGGTTTTGCGCCGGTTATAGTCTGGTTCTGTAATATCCCCTTTGCGGATTTGCCTGTTCGGTCTTAGGGACATAGACGGCAAGAAAGGCGTATACAAGGATTAGAGAAAAAACGTTTTTCATCGGATTCCTCTTGCTTGGGAGTATACGAGACCTGTACCGCCGGTCAAGCGCCTGGGCCACCCGGACCACTCCTAATATTTCCGCAGTATCTCAATGGGCCGGATCTTCCCTGCCCGGTGGGCCGGAATCCAGGAAGCGAGGATGGAACTTAACACCGTAAACAACCCGATGAGGAAAACGGCGGTCCAGTCGATGATAATGGGAATGGTCTCAAGATAGTAACCAGGGTCCAGGATTTTGACTTCCCCGCCGTGAAAAAGCCGGGAAAAAAATCCCAGCATGGCTTCCAGGCCGCGAATAATGGGATTGATGCAGTTGCCGATGAAAAGGCCCAGGCTTATGCCGATAAGCGCCCCGATAAGGCCGGTTAAGAAGGAACCCCAGAGAAAGATGCGGCTGGTATCCCGGGGACGTGCCCCCGCAGCTTTGAGAACCGCGATATCCCGCTGCCGTTCTATGGCCAGCATGGAGGTTGCCGAAGATACATTCACTGCAGCCACCAGCACGATCAGGGCCATGATAAAAATGAGAAGCTGCCGAGTGGATTCATAGGAACTGTACTGAGCGTGCTGGAGTTCCTTCCAGGTATAGACCCCGTACCCTGGCCCCAGGGCAAGACTAAGGGATACCGCCACATCCTCCGCCTGGGTATAGGGGTCTTGTATCTTAACTATGAGGTACGAAGAGGATAATTCCGGCGAGAGGACCCGTTTTCCCGCTTCATAGGTCATGATGCACCAGAGGGCATCCAGTTCCCGATAACCCGAGGAGATGATCCCCCGGACCGTAAAAGGGGTTATCCGGGGGATGCTATTGCCGTCCTCAGTCAGACGAATGGTCATGATCCGAATGGTTTTTCCCACCTCGGCGCCGATGGATTGGGCCAAGGCTTCCCCCAAGAGCACCTCCCGGTCGGATTCAAGCCGGGAATTCCCCGCCAGCGTAACCAGGTATGGGGTGCTTCCCGGATCCTCCCAGAAGGACGGATCGATTGCCCTGATGGTGGCGCCGGTCTTTCCCTGACTGCCCACCAGCACCCCCAGGCCGTTCCGTTCCGGCCAGACTCCCCGGACCGCTTTGTCTTCGGCGATCCCGGGGACCAGGTTTTCAATGCCAAAGGGTTCTAGCTCACCGGGACCGGCGCCCCTATTCAGATAATCAAACACTTGTACATGGCCGGTTCCCAGTTCAAGGTAACGGTCCGTAATGCCTCGGATCATGCCGTCCGCAACGATGAGGGTAACCATGATGGGGATGAGGCTTAAGGCGATACCCGCAACCGCGCCCCGGAGGTAACGGCCACCTTCGTGGGCACGGCCCAGGAGGTAGCGGAGGGCGATAAAGTGAGTCGTGAGGAATGAGGAGTGAGGCGCTTTGTTGGTTCTGGTCATCCTTCGTACCACGTGACAAGGACGCCATTGTCCAGGGTATAGCGGTACAAGGCACGACGGGCAACCTGTTCATCATGGGTAACCACCATGAGGGTCTTGCCCCATTTTTCGGCGCTGGCATAGAGGAGTTCCGCCACCAGGGCGCTGTTATGGGGGTCCAGGTTGCCGGTGGGTTCATCCGCCAGGATGATATCGGGGTCGTTGACCATGGACCGGGCCACGGCTACCCGCTGCCGTTCACCCCCGGAAAGCTGGGAGGGGAAATGGTGGAGCCGGTCGTCCAGCTTTACATCAGAGAGGAGGACCCGGGCCTTTTCCAGAGCAGCCTTCTTCTTGATACCCGCAATATAGGCCGGGAGCATCACATTTTCCAGGGCGGTAAAATCCTTGAGTAAATAATGAAACTGAAAGATGAAGCCCACCCGGTGGCTTCGGTAGGAGGAAAGGCTGCTTTCGGAGAGTCCTGAGATGTCCGATCCGGCGATCTCGACGGAACCGGAATCGCAGCGATCCAGGCCGCCGAGGATGTTAAGAAGGGTGCTCTTGCCGCTGCCGCTCTGCCCGCTCACCGCCACGGAGGTTCCCCGTTCCACCTCGAAGCTCACTGCTTTAAGGATATGCAGAGTTTCCGCACCGGAAACATAATTTTTTACCAGGTTGGTTACCCGTACCAGTACTTCACTCATAACGCAGAACCTCCGCAGGTCGTGTCCGGGAAACCTTGCCCGATGCGAACCATGCCGCCAGCAGGGCGGATAAAAAACCGAACAGACAAATCAGGACCACCTCATGGGGTATGACCCGGGAGGGGATTTCCTTGATATAAAAAACCGCCGGCGAAAAAACCGCAAATTCCGCCGCGCCTTGGACACCCATCAGCCCGGCAATGCTATTTAAAACCGCAATAACCCCGTTTACCAGCCCTTCAAGCATGGTAAAAAACGCGGCAATGTGCGACGCGATGAGCAGCCCCAGGAGCATGCCCAGCCCCGCTCCTCCTAAGCCGATGATGAAGCCGTCCCAGACAAACACCAGCCGTACCGCCCACTCTCCGGCGCCCAAGGCCCGGAGCAGGCCAATCTCTTCCCGGCGTTCCAGAACAGCCCGCCGTTGGGACTGAAAGATGTTGAGCCCCACCACAATGAAGATGAGCCCTACTAAAACGAACATAAAAAGCTTCTCCGTGCGTAACGCGCCGAAGAAGGCCCGGTTATAATCCCGCCAGGTACTCACCGTAAAGGCTTCCGCCGATACCGAGGGTTCTGTTTCAAGAAAATTTTCGATAAGCCCCACGACCTGGCTATCCTGCCAACGGTTTTTAAGCTTAACCCCCCAGGACAAAGATCCTCCCCCCAGCTCCCGGGCAGTATCAATATTGGTAAAGCCCCAGCCGAGGTCGTATTCATAGAAACCGGAACGGAAAATGCCGGTTACGGTAAAGGGAGCATCCTGAACGCCCGGTTCCGCCTCATTTGATGCAGCATCATTACCGGGTAAAAGGCCGGCAACGGAAACGAGGGTAATCTCATCTCCCAGACGGGCAGCCAAGCGGCGGGCCAGTTCCGCTCCCAGGAGTATGGATCGCGCCCCGGCAAGGTCAAAGGAACCGGCCTCAAATACAAGCTTTTCTGCCATGCCCCCATCTTGTGCCAGGGCATCCTGCGGAAGCCCCCGTATCACCGCCACCTGCTGACTCTGCCGTTTCCCCTGGATAATACCGTGGAATTCCCTGAAAGGAGTAAGCGCGGCAATTCCCGGAATTTCCCTCATTCGCCGGATGGCTGCGGTCCGATCCGGCGGCTCCGATCCCGGCTCCGGGACTGCTATCCTGATATGATATGAGGATATTTCCAGGATACTTTCGATAAAACCAAGTTGAAACCCGTTCATGACCGCCAGGATGACCGTCAAGGCCAGTACTCCGGTGGCAATACCCAGGACCGCCAGCACCGAGGAAGGGGAGTTTTTCCGGCCCTTGGATACATACCGGGAGGCCACAAAGCCTATCCATCTCATTGATGTTATTTTCCTTTATAATCATTTATAAATCATTTATAATGGTAATAGCACAATTAAACCGGATGGTATAGGAGGAAACACGTGGGATACGGGGATTGGGTCCATGATTTTGTTCTTAAAGGGGATATCTGTTACAGTGCAACCAGGAACTCCTTGCACATATCGGAACATAGCTTCCTCGTCTGCGAGGAGGGAAAATCAGCAGGGGTGTTTCCCCAGGTTCCGGCAGCCTATGGGCATCTGCCACAGATTGATTATACCGGAAAGCTGATTATACCGGGCCTGGTGGACCTGCACCTTCACGCCCCGCAATTCGCCTTTCGCAGTTTGGGGATGGACCTTGAGCTCCTGGACTGGCTTGAAATCCATGCGTTCCCTGAAGAAGCGAAGTACCGGGATACAGTGTATGGGTTACGGGCCTATACTGCCTTGGTGGAGGACCTCAAGCGGGGACCGAATACCCGCATCTGCCTCTTTGCCACGGTTCATGTGCCCACTACCCTTCTCCTCATGGATTTACTTGAAAAGTCCGGGCTGGTGTGTCTGGTGGGTAAGGTAAACATGGACCGCAACAGCCCCAATGCTTTACGGGAAGCAGATGCCGAAACCTCCGCCGCCCTCACCCGGGAGTGGCTCGACCGCTGTGGGGCTTATAAAAATTGCAGGCCCATCCTCACCCCCCGTTTTATTCCCTCCTGCACCGATACCTTGATGCATTATTTGTCGGATCTGCAAAAACAATATGGGCTACCCCTCCAGTCCCATCTTTCGGAAAATCAGCGGGAAATTGCCTGGGTACGGGAGCTTTGTCCTGAGAGCAGTTGCTACGGCGACGCATATACCCGGTTTGGCCTCTTTGGAGGCGACGTGCCGACCATCATGGCTCACTGTGTGTGGCCGGATGCGACAGAAATAGCATTACTCCGCAGCCGGGGTGTCTACGTCGCCCATTGCCCCCAGTCAAACACGAACCTTTCCTCTGGCATGGCTCCCATACGACGCTTCTTGGACGCGGGCATATCCGTGGGCCTTGGCAGTGATGTTGCCGGCGGCGTCCATACCTCGATCTTCCGGGCCATGGCCGACGCGATCCAAGTCTCCAAGCTGCGCCGATTCGCCGGAGGCCACCACGAGGCGCCTCTGACCTTGGAAGAAGCCTTCTACCTCGGGACCGGAGGGGGCGGGGCCTTCTTTGGTAAGGTTGGCTCCTTTGCGCCAGGCTATGAATTCGATGCCCTGGTCATCGACGATGCAAACACCGCCCCGCCCTTTGCATTAACCCTCCGGGACCGGCTTGAGCGGACGGTATACCTTTCGGATGACCGGAATATCATCGCGAAGTATGTCCGGGGTGTTGCCATATCAAATTTTTAAGCTTTGAGCAATTTTCAGGTCTCGTTTAATTTTTTGTAACGACTCAGCGAACCAGGAAGCATTGGGGCGGCTTGCCTTGATAAGGGGAGCTTTTGACGGGAATTACCCGGTCTCCACATTGAAGTCATTACAACCTCGTGAACCGGGGGCGCTGGTTCTTCTTTTGTTCGTAGATCTGGATACCCGCGTTGAAACGCCGTTCAGCCTCCAGGGAAGAAGGCGGTCCATGGCCGGGCAGCACCGTATAATCCCCGGGCAAGGGGAGAATCTTGTTCCGCAAGGCGGTTATCTGAATGGTGGCGCCGTAGGAACTCGCGGTCCGGCCCACGAGACCCGCGCTGAGGGCATCCCCGGTAAAGAGCAGGTGGTTGATTTTAAAGACCACCGAATCCGCGGAATGGCCCGGTACGGAAATCACCTCAACGCAAAAGGGGCCGATGTTGAAGACATCCCCGTCTCGTATCAGGGTGGTCTTATGCTCCCCAATGGTATGATTCACCGCGTAAATTTCGGTATCATAGATCCGTTTAAGGGTCCGTAAGCCCCGGACATGGTTGCGATGATCATGGGTAATAAGCACAGCCCGGATATGGTATTCATTATTTTCGATAAAGTTGAGTACCGTTTCATCCATATAGCTGGGATCGATGACCAGGGCTTCCCGAGGGGCATCGGCGCACGGATCAATATCCGCGGCAAATTCGGTTCCCAGGATGTAACAGTTACTGAAACTAAAGGGACAATAGTGAAAAAATAATTTCATGGCGCTATCCTTATATGATCATCACCCCGGCTATTCATTGGGTTCAAAAATCGCCTCTCCGGTATTGGATGATTTAAAGGAAACATTCTCCAGCCGGGCCTTGATAAAATTGGCACTTTTAATATTACAGTCGATAAAATTGGAGCCTTCTATATCCGCATCAATAAAGCGGCTGTTCGAGAGATTGGAGTTGTTGAAGGTACAGTTTGAAATGAGGGCGCCTCCATAGTTGAGATGTACCAGTTCCGAACCTGCAAAGGTACAGTTCCGCATCCGGGAACCTGCAAAGGATAAAAACTGCAGATCACTCTTGGTAAAATCACAGCCGGAGAATTCGGCAAAATCGAAAAAACTCAGCCGCATCAGCGTCCCGGTAAAAATGCACCCCAAAAAAGAGACGTTCTTGAAATTACAGCTATAAAAATGACGTTGGGAAAAATCCATGTTTTTAAAATGTAAGGCCGGGGCGTTCAGGTCCTCGATGCTGTTCAAGGTTTGTATCCAGTCCCCTATCCGGGCAGCTTCCTTTTCTGGATCCGCCGCATGCACAGCGCATATCTGGGACCCGGTGATGGCGGTGCGTCCGCAACCTGCGGCGCAGGGATTTAAAGTAAACATGACTATACTTTACACGATCCGATTAAATTTGTATACTATAAAATTATGATATTTCCATTAGAAGAACTTATCGAATATGACCGTAATATGTACGAAATCACCTCTGCCGCTTCCCGCCGTTCTTATCAGCTTTCCATGCTGAAGGACCCGGATATCGAGCTGCATGACGGGAAGGTGGTTTCCTTGGCGGCCCGCCAGGTGTTTACCGATCAAATTGAATTCCGTTTAGAAGAATAGAACCACCATGCCGGAGCTTGCCATGCCGGTGATCCTCTTGTTGGGTCCCACGGCTTCGGGTAAAACAGAACTCTTGGAACGGTTGTTTGTCCGGGATAGCCCTGCATACCGGGCGGAAATCCTGTCCGCCGATTCCATGCAGGTGTACCGGGGCATGGATATCGGCACCGCAAAGCCTCCGGCGGAACTCCGGGCGGCGCTTCCCCATCATCTGATCGATATCCGTGATCCCGGTGAACAGTTCAATGCCGGGGAATTTGTCCGTCTGGCGGATGAGTGCTGCCGCGCCATAGCGGGAAGGGGCGGGTTGCCGGTGATCTCCGGAGGAACGGGGTTTTATCTCAAAAATTTTGTCCTGGGACTTCCCGATGCGCCTCCATCGGACGCACCCCTTCGGCAGGCACTCAAGGAGGAGCTGCGCTGCCGGGGTATTGCCGCCCTGGTGGAGGAACTGGCCGCCAATGACCCGGAAAGTGCAGGGCGGATTCATAGTAACGATACATACCGGCTCCTGCGGGCCTTAGAGGTGTTCCGGGTATCGGGCCGACCCTTAAGCTCCTTTCGGAGTACCTCCGGTCCCAGGCCGGACTATCGTTTTCTTATCATCGCCCTTGACCGGAAACGGGAGGAACTTTACCGCCGCATTGATGAACGGTGCGCCCGGATGTTCCGGGCAGGGCTTCCCGCTGAGGTACACAAGCTCTATGACGCCGGTTTTGGTCCCCATGATCCGGGGTTACGGGCCATCGGGTACCGGGAATTTTTCGTTGAACCGGAGCCGGGGCACTTTCGGCTGTCCGAGGACCTGGCCGGGGTTGAAGCGCTGGTGGCCCAAAACAGCCGCCGGTATGCCAAACGGCAGCTCACCTATTTCGCTTCGATTCCTGGGGTTACCTGGATTTCTGCGGAAGGGGACCCGGCGGGGCGTATCAAGGCGGAGTTGGAGCGATTCTTGAGAAGGAGCATACAACATGAGTGAATTAATGTGGGCAACTGCGTTTCCCGACCTTATCTGATGGATGGGAGGTACAGCAGCATGATTCGGTGTTCGGTATCCGAAAGGACAAGTTTTACCGGAACAAAACCCGCAGGGGAATCGAACTGTTTGGAATAGCCTTGGCTTCCCCCTGAGGCCCTGCGGCAGGACCCCATACCCAGCTTGTGCAAAACATTGCTGCGGCAAGGGCAGCCGCTCTATTGAGCTGAAAACCGTTCAGGGTACAGCCTTGAGTGGATTCAATCGGCCAAGATCGACGCCTATATCGAAGATATGAAGGACGCGAAGTCCATAGAGATCTGGAAAAGTTGCTATACAGTATCTCATCACCAAGAAGGGGTTGCATACTTTCATAAAGTGTGATCCCACCCTGCGGGATATGAAACCGCCTGCCGCATCTTAGAGGAGTGGGGTACGGGTATCTGCGCTTCGATGATCACCGCTTCAAGGATGACCTTCAGTTTGATGATGTCGTTACCATAAGTGACAAATGCCGCGGTGCATGACAGTCAGAAGATAGATGATTTGATAGACAAGCAGGACCAGGAATGTTGGGCTGACGCCGGATATGTCGGGGCAGAGATAGAAGAGGATATATTGAAAAAGAATCCCGATATAGTGTTGCATATAAACGAGAAGGGCTACCGCAATCATACAGGCGTTGGGAAGATGAAGACCGGCGCCGATACGGCTGCCACAAGTCCATGCTGATTGCCTCCACAGCCTTCTTTTGTTCCTCGGTACGGCACACCTCGTTTACCGCCTTTTCGTCCCGGTTCTCCACTACGTCGAGCACGCGCTCCCTCTCGGCATCCGGCGTAGAATTATTCCCAATGCCAGGTACGCCAAAAAAAAGACCCGCCTGATGGCGAGTCTTTGTGTTGGTGCGCCCAGCATGGGCAGTAACTTGGCGGTGAAAGTCCGCTACACGCTTGGTAGTAGGAAGTGTTAGCCAAGAGCAAGGGTGTCCGTCGTGAGGCGGAATCTGAAGGAAGCTTGCGAACAGTAGTTCGCCTGGCAAAGTTCCGGGCCGACGAACAGAAACCGCATATAAGGCAAAGTGGGGCGGACGAGCTTGCTAAGCAAAGCGAAGTCCAATACTACCCGAACCCTGCGATGTAAATGCGGCGGCCACATGGGATGAAGGTTACTGGCTCTTACCTGGGGAGGTCTTGCAAACACCTTGAGAGGCGACTGACGAATGTCCCGCCAAACAAGAACCCGCGCAGTGATGCGCGGCTGAATTGCAAGAAGTCAGCAGAAGCCATAGTACCGGGAAGGGGAATGTCCCTGAAATAAGGGGAGTACGAGTGGAACGGGAAGGGCCGAACGACAGGGGTCTAACGAGCGAGAGGAGAGTAAGGTAGTGCAAAGAGAGCAGAAAACGGGGAAACCCGGCTGGCCTGTGAAGGATAGGCTGGAAGCCGAAAGTACACAGGGAGCGCCGAGCGCTGAATTACGCGAAACCGCAAACGGAGACGGTGTAAGCGGGCGAAAGCCCGAGCGAACGCTACTTGAACAAGTGCTGGAACTGGAAAACATGTTTACGGCGCAAGAGCGGGTAGTGAGTAAGAGGGGGTCAGCAGGAATAGACGGGATGAGTAGCCGCTTTCGCGGCATTAAGGGGTTGAGGAATTGCAGCCGTACCTCATCAAGAACTACCGGGAACTGTGCGAGAGCATAAGGGGCGGATGGTACAAACCTGCGCCGGTAAAACGGGTAGAGATACCGAAACCGGACGGAGGGAAGCGTCAGTTAGGAGTGCCGACGGTGATAGACCGGATGGTGCAACAGGCGATAGTACAAGTCTTGCAACCGATATTCGAGCAGACGTTTTCGGACTCCAGCTA
>JAITNP010000011.1 GCA_031290455.1 Treponema sp.
GGATTTTTCCCATAATGTCAACTTCCCCAACCCAAAGTTGGTGTTTTTTCCTGCATGAAAGATTTCCGCGAACTTCAGGCATGCGTACTCATAGGCGGTAAAATCACCGGATACAACAAAGCTGCCGGTTACCCCTCCCAGGCGCATTCCCTTTTTCTGCCGCGCCGAATAATGGGTATAATCTTTCCACACCAGGGAACGTGCGCTTATTCCCCAGGAATGTGAAAAAGCATACTCCCCCTTTGCATCATTCCCGCCATACTGGGAGCAGAGTGTTTGCAGGCGCCGGTGCAAACAGAACATGAATTGTCCCGGGTTAAACCGGTGCGTATAATGCCCGTCAGCCTTAAACCGGAGGGGAGCATTGAGTTGTATCATTATGTCTTTATGGATAGTATCACAGTATTCATAATCATAGACCCAAACATCAGGTTCTGTTTGAGTATGTATCGTATCACCGTTAATAAGCAGGGAACCATCTTGGTCAAACACACCGGTAAGCGTATAGGGTATCCGCTCTTTGAGCAGCCCCGCTTCACCGCCTGATTTTAAGGCCCCGTAAAAATAAGGCAGATAGGGTATTGCCGGTCCAAGAAAGATGAGATTGATTGTGAGTGAATCAATACAATCTTCTGAAAAACTATCTATATCAAGTATGACCGGGTGAGAAATCCGGTCCCGCCCTGCGAGAACCTCGTTGTCCTTGGGAACAATGGATTCAAAAACCAAGCCGTATACACAGGTCCCATGAAACATACATTCCCCGCACAGAACATTATGGGCAACACAGCACATTGCGCGGAGCCGGCTGCCGATGATGCTCCTCATGATGAAGGTCGGGGGCACGGTAAATTGTACCTTTTCTCTCAAGGAGAGGGTAAATCCTATTTTCTTATACAGCAGCTTCATCATTGAATACCTCAGTTTCTGAAGCTATGAATCGGCGCAGGAATCCTGCCCCCTCGGGCGATAAAGTCCTCGCTTCCAGCAGGATTCACCGCCATGATGGGGGCGCCTCCCAAAAGGCCGCCGAATTCGGCCCAGTCCCCGGCCTTTTTGCCCGGCACCGGGATGACCCGCACGGCAGTGGTCTTGTGGTTCACCATGCCGATGGCCATTTCATCGGCGATGATGGCGGCAATGGTCGCAACGCTGGTATCCCCGGGCAGGGCTATCATATCAAGCCCCACAGAACAGACACAGGTCATGGCCTCCAGTTTATCAAGGCTGATGGCACCGGAGCGAACCGCCGCCACCATGCCCTCATCCTCGGACACGGGGATGAAGGCCCCGGAAAAGCCCCCCACATGGGTGGAGGCCATGACCCCGCCTTTTTTAACCATATCGGTGAGCATGGCCAGGGCTGCGGTGGTGCCGTGGGTCCCTGCGGTCTCAAGACCCATCTCCTCCAGGATGCGGGCCACCGAATCCCCCACTGTCGGGGTGGGCGCCAGGGACAGGTCCAGGATCCCGAAGGGAACCCCCAGGCGTTTGGCCGCCTCCATGCCCACAAGCTGGCCCATGCGGGTAATCTTGAAGGCGGTCTTCTTGATGACATCCGCAAGCTCATCAAAGGAAGCGGTTCTGTGGGATTCCAGGGCGGCCTTGACCACCCCCGGCCCGGAGACCCCCACGTTCAGACAGCTCTCCCCTTCACCAGGTCCGTGAAAGGACCCGGCCATGAAGGGATTATCCTCCGGGGCGTTGCAGAACACCACGAGCTTGGCACAGCCCAGGCCATCCCGGGCACTGGTCCGCTCTGCAGTGGCCTTAATCACCTCCCCCATACGGCGCACCGCGTTCATGTTGATGCCGCTCTTCGTGCTTGCCACATTCACCGACGCGCAGATCCGTTCTGTCGCGGCCAGGGCCTCGGGGATGGAATCAACGAGCCGCCGGTCCCCTGAGGAAAAGCCCTTCTGGACCAGGGCGGAGAAGCCCCCCACAAAATCCACCCCCAGCTCCGCGGCAACCTCGTCCAGGACCTGGGCGTAGGGGGTATAGTCCTCATCTTCAGAGGAACCGGCGATCAAGGCTATCGGTGTTACTGAAAGCCGTTTGTTGATAATAGGAATGCCGTATTCAGTCTCAATGTCCCTGCCGGTTGTCACCAGGGGGCCTGCAATTTTCAGGAGTTTCTCCCGGATCCGTCTGCGGGTTTCCACACCTGAAGCGGCAGCGCAATCCAGGAGGGACACCCCCAGGGTAATGGCCCGTATATCGAGTTTATACCGGAGGAACATATCCACGGTTTCTTTTATTTCAAAGGGAGTGAAAAGCATTTTTTTTCCTTTTTTCCTTTTTTTTCCTTTTTTTCCTTTTTTTTCCTTAAATCCGGTGCATGGCGCTGAACACCTGTTCGTGCATGAGGCTGATGGAGACATTCAGGGATACGCCAATCCCGGTGAGTTCCGCCTTAACCGTTTCCAGGGTTTTGCTGCTCTGGGATAAGTCAACCATCATCATCATGACAAAATTCCCTGACAGAATCGTCTGGGTTATATCTTCGATGTTGATATGCCGTTCCGCTAAAAAATTACTGACCTTGGCAATAATCCCCACCTTATCGGTCCCGACCACGGTGATAATCGCATTCATACGAACCTTCCTTA
>JAITNP010000019.1 GCA_031290455.1 Treponema sp.
GAGAAAATTATTCGGAAGATTGCGGATAACGGTTCCTGCGTGATTGTGGGACGCGCCGCCGATTATGTATTGCGCGATTACGAGGATGTTGCCCGTATTTTCATTCACGCTCCACAGGCATACCGGATAAAAAACGTGATGAAAACCTACGGCGACACCGAACAGGAAGGCAAAAAGAGCATTGTGCGTTCCGATGCGGCGCGTGCAGCCTATTACAAAAATATTTCGGGATTGGAATGGGCAAACATACGGCAATATGATTTGTGTATCAATAGTGCTATCGGAGCGGAAAATACAGCCACAGCGATTTGTGACTATATAAAAAGCAGAAGTTAATGTAACAGGGGCGCAAGCCCCTTTATTCTATTTTTCTTCATATCTTTTCTTTATTTGGGCTGGTATTCCTGTTACAAGCACATTATCGGGTACGTCTTTTATTACTACTGCTCCTGCCCCAACAATACTGCTCTTTCCAATTTTTATATTATTTGCTATACTGCTTCCTATACATATCCATGTTCTTTCTCCAACATTTACCGTCCCTCCCATTGCCGCATTGGGTGATATATGTACCCCGTCTCCCAGTACACAATCATGTTCTATTACCGTACTTGTATTTATAATACAAGCCTTTCCTATTTTTGCGTTTGCGTTAATAACCGAATTTGCGAAAACCACACTCCCCTTTCCGATTTGCGCGCTTTCGCTAATTACTGCAGATGCATGTATTATTGTCGCCAATTTTATCCCTTTGATTTCATATTTTAATGAAAGACTTAACCGGGCATTGTTGTTTCCTATTGCCACAATTATTTCATCAAAAGTTTTTAAAATATATTCATCCGATATATTTTGTTCATATATTATATTATAACCTTCTATTCCTTGTGAGTGTAAATCATTTGTCATAAAAGATATTTTTTGGTATGTATCTTTTGCACAATCCAAAACAACTTTACCCTGTCCGCCAGTCCCAACAATTAACAAATGGCCCATCACGTCATAAACCTCCGAAACATTATGTTTTAATGTGCCATTATTCCAAAAATATTCAGAAAAATGGCACATAACGTCCTATATACGACACTTATGTCATCTTATCGCCGTCCCCTGAACACACATGTCGTGTTATATCCATCCACTGGTATAAAATACGACACCATTTGCATGGTACAAGTTCTCCATAGCCATAACACAGCTACTTTCACCTCCGAAGATATATACGCTCCAACAGCGTATTGTGAGAAAATATAAACTGTAAAGGAATAGACAATAATTAAGTCATTGAATACAAGGGGGGGGGGGGGGGGGGGGGGAAATAAATACACAAAAAAATTGTAATTATTACCATGTCAGTTGCTCCTCTGTCATACCCATAAATAATGTCTCCGTTCATGTATATCATATTAAATAATAGTATAGTTACCGATGAGGGTTTGATCAAGGGGGGGTGAGAAAAAATTCAGTAATTTTACCTTAAATTAAACATCGGGATAGCATTTTTACTTTTCTCTAGCATGCGGCAGGGCATTCGCACCATTAAAGTAAAGGTGAAGGTTTTAGGGCAATTCAGGCTTCCGCTTGGTGCTGACCGATTTGCCAGAATACGCTCAGTTATTGATACGACTATGGTCAGAAGCATAGCTCCTTTTCTATAACCATTCCAGGCTGGGACCGGTCTTTTGCCGTAAAAATACGCTCTGTTTGCTGATAATACTATCTTTGAGCATACTATGTTCAATACCGGTAGAGCATTGCCCCATAGGCTCCGGCCAAATGGAGCAGTTCACCAATCTCTATGGCCGCTCCCAGGGCGTCCCCGGTATAGCCCCCCAGGTGTTTCCCGTAGAGCCGGGCAAAAAATACCGCCGAGAGGACACCGGTCACCGGTAACGCCAGGTGAATAATTCCGGCAAAGGGCGCCCCCTTGGTGAGGTCCTGACCCAGGCGGAAGGGGAATAACGCGACCAAGACAAGACATCCCCAGACTATTGCCGTCCAGAGAAGCAGGCTGATGAGGGTTCCGGCAACAGCACGCCATGGCCGGGTGTCCTTTGCCAAGGAGCCGAGACCCTCGGGCCTTAAAGGGGTTACCAAGGCGGGAAGCAGGGCAGCGCTGAACCGTCCGCTTATGGGATAGGCTAACACCGAGGCGGGAAACTGCTCGATAAAGGGCAGGAGGGAATAGAGCAGCGCCGCCTTGAGGCTGAGAACAGCGATGCCGGCAAAGAGGCCGTAGACGCCGATCCGGGAATCCTTCAGGATGGCGATGCGTTTTTCCCTGCTGAAATTTCCCAGGAACGCGTCGGCAGTGTCCACCAGTCCATCCAGATGAAACAGGTTAAATCCCCCATATTGGAGGATAAGCATGATGACCACCAGGATAGGGCTGTCCATAAAAAAGGCGCCTCCCCAGAAAACCAAGGCCCCCAAAAAAGCAGGGAAAAGCCCGGTAATGGGGAGGTAAAAATCCATCCCGGAGGGATCAAAGGAAAATCGCCCTTTAATGGGAATCCGCGAAACCAGGCTGAGAGTCGAAAAAAACCGGTCAAGCATCAGTACTTTTCTTCCGCCTTATCAGTATCCGAGATCCCTGCGGAGGAGAAAGATGCCATGTTTCGCGCTGCCAGGACCCCCAGTTCGATGATGTGTCCGCCGATAACCGCGCCGGTGCCTTCCCCCAGGTGCATATCCAGGCTTAGGATGGGGGATAGTCCCAAGGCATCCAGTACCGGCTTGTGCCCTGAGACTTTGGAAAGATGCCCCGCAAAAAGATAGTCCCGTACCGCCGGCTGTATCATAGCGGCCATGTAGGCTGCCGAAGTTACCGGAAAGCCATCAAGGATGCAGGCAATGCCCGTTCCCTCAAGGCCCAGGATGAGGCCGGCCATCATTGCCAAATCGAAGGAACCGAGCTGTTCCAGAATGGCTGTTCCGGTTTTGGCGGGGTTACGGACCCGGACCGCTTCTTTTATAACCTGCCGCTTGTGTTCCAGCATTGCCGTGTCAATACCGGTTCCCCGGTCCGTCATGTCATCGGCAGGGAAGCCTGCGGCGATGAGCATGGCCGCGGCAGTACTGGTGTTTCCAATGCCCATGTCCCCGATTGCCACGAGGTCGTACCCCTGCTGCTGGGCATCAACGGCCAAATCCCTGCCCTTGGCCAGGGCCTGTTCCAGTTCTTCGGCGGTCAAAGCCGGGGTTTGATAAAAATTACGGCTCCCCTTTCCGATCTTTGCCCGGATAAAGCGGCATATTGGATGCAGCGCCTCATCAGGGGGAAAATCCCCGGCCACGCCGGCATCCACCGCAGTAAGCTCCCAGCCTGTCCCCCCGGCCAAACTATTGATAGCAGCCCCGCCAGCAAGAAAATTCAGCACCATTTGATAGGTAACTTCCGGGGGATAGAGGGATACCCCTTCGGCAACAATGCCGTGATCTCCCGCAAAAACATAGATCCCCTTTTTCTCAATTTTAGGGGGGACTTGATGCTGTATCCGTGCCATTTTTATGCAGTATGTTTCCAGTTTCCCCAGACTTCCCCGGGGCTTGGTAAGATTGTCCAGATGGGCCTGCATAGCAGATTCGATGTTTGTTTGGATAACCATGACGTACTCCTCTTTCCGATTCTCTGAGCCTTGCTAATCAATTGCAGTATACGATTATTTTTATAAAGGTACTGTGGAGAAATGTCAAGCAAACAAGATGGATCGATGGATAGCTGTATCGGATCATTTTACCTATTGACAAAGTGATCGATTTTTGATATATTAGTTTACATGATTATGGCGGCATAGCTCAGTTGGCAGAGCAAACGGCTCATATCCGTTCGGTCATTGGTTCAAGCCCAATTGCCGCTAATAAACCGGGTTTTACCCAAAAATATGGATTATGTTTATAAGCATCATAGGATGAGGGGTAATTATGTCGGATCAGATACGTATGCAGAATCCAATCGTCGAAATTGACGGGGATGAGATGACCCGGGTGCTCTGGGCTTTGGTAAAGGAAAAGCTGATTCTCCCCTCCGTGGATTTAAAGACCGAATATTACGATCTGGGGCTCCTGAACCGGGATGCCACCGGGGATGAGGTTACTGCCGAATCCGCCCGGGCCATAGCGCGCCTGGGGGTTGGGGTAAAATGCGCCACCATTACCAGTAACGCCGCCCGTAAAACCGAATATAACCTCACGGCCCTGTATCCCAGTCCTAATGGGACCATCCGGGCGATCTTGGACGGCACGGTTTTCCGCAAACCCATCGGGGTTTCCTGTATCAAGCCCTCGGTAGTAACCTGGAAGGCCCCGATAGTCATTGGCCGTCATGCGTACGGGGATGTGTACAAAAGCGCTGAAATGGCTATCCCCGGACCAGGCACGGTGGCATTGGTGTATACCGATAAGCAGGGCAGGGAAACCCGGATGACTGTGGCGGATATGCCCGGCCCGGGGGTGGTCCAGGGTATGCACAATCTGGATGCATCCATCAGGAGCTTTGCCCGTTCCTGCTTCCTCTATGGGCTGGATGAAAATGTGCCGGTCTGGTTTGCTACCAAGGACACGATTTCCAAGACCTATGACGGACGCTTTAAGGAAATTTTTAATCATATTTATGAAACCGAATTCAAGGAACACTATCAGGCTGCGGGGCTTACGTTTTTCTATACCCTCATTGACGACGCGGTTGCCCGGGTGGTTAAGGGTGAGGGGGGCTTCCTCTGGGCCTGCAAGAACTATGATGGGGATGTAATGAGCGACATGATAGCCAGCGCCTCCGGGAGTCTTGCCATGATGACCAGTGTCCTTGTATCCCCCTCGGGGGCCGTTGAATTTGAGGCGGCCCACGGCACGGTTCAGCAGCACTACTACCGATGGCAGCAGGGGAAGAAGACCAGCACCAATCCGGTAGCCCTCATCTTCGCCTGGTCCGGGGCCCTGGCAAAGCGGGCGGAACTGGATAACCTGCCAAAGCTCGCCTCCTTTGCGAAGAGACTTGAACAAGCAACCCTCCAAACCATTGAGTCCGGAAACATGACCGCTGATTTAGCCCGCCTTGCGAATCCCGCCCCGGCACGGGCGCTTGATTCCTGGGAATTTGTGGAAGCTATTGTAACACGGCTTCCATAATAAGCTATACTCCTTCTCATGCTTCCGCTGCGTTCTTTCTTTCGATAAGCCGTTCCGTTTCCCCAAGGGATAGGCCCCGTTCACGGGCTATGCGGGCGCGGTCTTCGTATTCAATTTTAGCCCGCAGCGGCTGCTCTCCGTAAAAGACGGTCTTTTGCCGGACCGTTCCGAAATCCCCGGTTAGAGGACATTCCTCCCGCCGCAGGGAGAGCCGGCGTACCAGGGTTTCCCGGAACCCGATGGTGGTTGATTGCTCGAACATGGTCCGCCGCAGGGGATCCAGTTTTCCCGGGGCGGCTAAAACCGAGACAACGGTCCCTGGTCTGGATTTCTTCATCCCACAGGGGGTAAAGGTAACGTCCAGCGCCCCCGCATCAAAGAGTCGCTCCATCAGGAATCCCAAGGCTTCTCCGGTCATATCGTCGATATTTGCTTCGAGTAATACCAGGTCTTCAGTCTTCCAGGGCCGGTCTGCTTCTGCGGCGGACGCAAGGGGGGCGATCCTTTCTTCCCGCCAGGAGACCCGGAGCAGATTGGGCCGTTCCATCTTCCGGGTCCCAATGCCGTACCCGCTCTTGATTTCCGTAAAACTTCCGGCAGTCATAAAGGCATCCACCGAAGCAGCGAGGATCGCCGCTCCCGTGGGGGTGGTCATCTCCTTGTTGAATCCCCCGGTTTTTACCGGAAGTCCTTGGACTAGGATCAGCGTCGCCGGAGCCGGAACGGGCAGCACCCCGTGGGCGCATTTCACCGTACCGCCCCCCAGCTCTATCTCCCCGCAGGTGATACGGTCCGGCTGCAAAAGGTCCAGGCAAATCGCCGTGCCCACAATATCAATAATTGAATCCAGGGCGCCCACTTCGTGGAATCCGACCGCATCCACCGGCACCCCGTGAACCTGGGCTTCCGCCGCCGCAATCCGGGTGAAGATGTCCAAGGCTCGCTGCTTTGCCCCCGCACCGATACCGGATTGCTCAATAAGGACGCGGATATCCTTCCAGGTACTGGCAGTATACGCAGTATCATGATGCCCGCTGTCATGGCGATCATGGCTATGATCGTGGTGCTGGTGTTCATCATCCTGGGCAAGATGATCCTGCCGCGATCCCAGATCGACCACCGCATGGGCTCCGCTGATACCGCCCCGTTCATCCCGGTGAAACTCCAGGTTCCAGCCCTCAAGATTGAGCTTACCGAGTTCCTGCCGTAACCTATCGGGATCAACCCCTAAATCCACCAAGGCGCCCAAGGCCATGTCCCCGGAGATCCCGGCGAAACAATCAAAATGAAGTGTTTTCACCCTTCACGCTCCACGGCCAAGGCTCGGTTCATGTTACCCATGACATAGCCTTCCAGTTCAAAAGCGACATATACAAAGCCATAGGACTTGAGGTCCCGGGAGATATGGTCGAGGGTTGTTTCGTCGAAGAAACGCCGTCGTTCCTCCGGGGCAACTTCGATGCGGGCGATGGTGTCGTGGGATCGTACCCGAAACTGGCGGAACCCCATGGCCCGGAGGGTGTCTTCCGCTTTTTCAATCCTGGCTAATTTTTCCGTATCGATCCGCTCCCCATAGGGAATCCGGGAGGCAAGACAGGCAAAGGCAGGCTTATCCCAGGTAGGCAGCTCAAAACGCCGGGAGAGTTCCCGTATATCGGCTTTGGTAAGCCCCGCTTCCCGTAAGGGGCTGAGGATATGGAGTTCCTCAAGGGCCTTCAACCCGGGCCGGTAATCCCCCAGATCGTCCAGGTTCGATCCATCCAATACGGTATGGATCCCCCGCTCCCGTGCCGCCCCCAGGATATTCCCGAATTCGATCTTTTTACAGAAATAACAGCGTTCCTTGGGGTTGGCCGCCACTTCCTCATCAATCTCCGATTCTGCTACCAGTACATGCTCAATGCCGACCTTCCGGGCGATCGCTCCAGCGCAATCAATCTCAGTTTTAGGAAGCATGGGTGAAACAATGGTTATGGCGATTGCTTTGGGGCCGAGGGCCGCTGCCGCAGCATGGCAGAGAAAGGAACTATCCACCCCCCCTGAGAAAGCGACTGCCACCCTATGCCGGGCGGCAATGATGTCCAAAAGACGCTGATATTTTTCATCAATAGTGGTCATTAGATGCACCTTTTTGGGTATTTATAACTTTTTTGCCCGCTCTTGTCAATTGAGCTATTTTCAGCATTTTGAAAGCGGCTTAAGTAATTTTTTATAGGTTGCATCCACCCCGATTGCGCCCAACGGGGCCGTAATGAGGATTGCAAGAACCGCCACGGTTAGTATGATGGTTCCTGCGGAAACTCCCTGGGTAAGGGGAATGCCGCCGATTGCCGCCTGTACCGTGGCCTTGGGTAGGTAGGCGATTGCACAGAACAATCGCTCTTTGATGTTTAAGGGGGTTTTTATAAGACACACAAACACCCCGCTTATCCTAATAAGCAATGCCAGGAATACCAAGGCAAGCGCCGCTAATCCCGCTTTTGCCGCATAACTGGTATCGACCGTGGCCCCTACCAGGGCGAACAATAACAATTCCGCCGGGACCCAGAGCTTTGAGTATTTCCTGGAAAGCCGTTTCGCCACCACCGCGTCCCGCTTTAAAATAGTAGCTCCCAAGGCCATGACAGCCAATAAACCGGACAGGGGAACATACGGTTTTATGGCGCCTTCCAAAGTAACGAGCAGGAATGCGGCGCTTAACAAAATCAAGACCTTCACCGTATCCCGAAGGGGTATGGTTTGAAATACCTTCACCAGTACCAACCCAATCACGATGCCGGTCCCCAAGCCGGTGATAATAGCCAGGGGAATCCTGCCCAGCCCGGCTATATCAAAACTGCTGCCCCCATACATGCCAAGAAAGGATGTAAACAAGATGATCACATAAATATCATCCACCGCAGCTCCTGCCATGATAAGCTGGGGAACACTTTTTTCCTTGCCATAGCCGCGCTCCATCAGGGTTAACATTTTAGGCACAATGACCGCCGGGGACACGGCGCCAAGCACCGTTCCCATGATGGCGGCTTCCAGATGGGTAATCGGAAAAAACAAGGGCGCAAAGATGGTCGTCGCGGTAATTTCAAAGGTGGCCGGTATAAAGCACATCAGTATGGCGGGTCTGCCGACTCTTTTTAAATCATGAATGTCCAAGGCCAATCCTGCTCTGGTGAGGATAATAATCAGGGCAATTTGCCGCAAATCCGCGGAAATGGCGAGCACCTCAGGGGCTATCAGACGTAAGGTATATGGCCCCAGGATGATACCGGTCAAAAGCATACCCACCAGGCCGGGCAGTTTACAGCGCTGCATGATCCCACTCAAGATAAGACCACAGATGATAATGATCGCGATACTAAAAAGCATCGGGGGTACTCCTTTGTGCAGAAACAGAAAAGCCAACCCCGCTGCGCCAAAAATCGCTGCAGCAGTCATCGGCTTACTCAATGATGCCCTAGTATAAAATGCAAGGCTCTCCAAGTCCACGGGTGAAAAGGAGAAAATAAGAGCTTATCCCCAAATAAGTATTACCAAAAGGAGGATATAGAGGATGAGATAGGGGAGAAACATGATATAAAAGAAGGCATGGGAAATAACCGACGAGTTCTGGGAAGCAGTCAAAGATCTGCTCATAAGAAAGAGTCGAGATGAGCAGAAGCAGTATAAGCGGAAACCAGGAGGCGGGTGGAAGCCGAAAGATTTCCAGGTGGTGCTGTCGGCGATATGCTATGTGTTGAGAACGGGAATACAATGGAAAGCACCGCCAAAGGAATTTGGTTCTTCATGTGCGGTACACCGGTATTTTCAACTATGGAGTGAACAAGGCGTCTTTTGAGCAATATGGCAGCGAGGGCTTGAGCGGTATGATGAGCTAAAGGGTATCCAATGGGAATGGCAAAGTATCAATGGAAGTCGGTCCGAATCCGACTGATCGGGGGAAAAAAAGGGAGTAAACGCCATGCCCCGGTAGACGGAGCGGGCATCCCCCTTTCGATGGTGCTGACGGGTGCCAATGTCCATGATGAAAAGCGGGTATCAGAGGTACTGGACGATATCGTCATAGAACGTCCCGAATGGACGGGGATACCGTGGGAAAATGTATGTGCCGACAGAGGGTATTTTGGAGAGCCGGCACTTGAGACGATAGTATTACGAGGGTATATCCCGCATGTGGTTGCACGAGGGGAAGAACAGCAACAATTGAAACGAGACAGTGGGAAGCGGGCACGGCGGTGGGTTGTGGAAATGCTCCTGGCTCAATCGGTTTAGGAAGCGGTTGGTCCGTTACGAAAAAAAGCGGTCAATTATCGTGGTTTGCTTATGTTCGCTTGCGCTTTTATTTATTTTCGGCCAATTGATATTATTTAGGGATAATTTCTAAGTATATCATATTTGTTCTAAAGTTTGCAATACTTTTTTGATAAATTTACTCCTAAAGGAGTATAACCCAGGAATTTCAAGTCAATTCGACGAAATTAGGCTGGGTCTCCCGCATTTCGGGTGATTATCGACGTTCTAACGATTTCCTGTATAGAAAAGCCTTGATAAAACACGACTTCTCAAGATTTTTCCTATGCGTATTATATTTTATTTTCAAAATAATTTCAAGGGGCAATTTCACATAACAAACATTCCGGCTGTTTCCGACGTTTTTGCACCCGATAAAGCAATGTGCAACATTGCAGGGCGGTAAAAATGTGCTGGAGTGAGCTGTGGGAAGGAGCGTAGCGACTGACCTAGTACCCAGTCAAGAACTAAACCGTGGATAAAGTCACTTCAGTTTGATCCGGGCATCGGCAGTGGTAAACCGCCAATCGATCGTGCACGCCTTTTCGTTTCTGATTTGGTTCCAGGCACTTAGTGTCTGCGCAAAAATAACATGACCTAATACTATTTATTGGGGTATATGATATAATTCCAATCGCCATGAAAAAAATTTGTTTTTATTTTTATCAGTTCAAGTTCATCATCGCTTATT
>JAITNP010000171.1 GCA_031290455.1 Treponema sp.
TAAATTTGTAACTTTTTTAATAATTAAAGATATTTATATATAAATAAAAGGATTGAGTATTTGGTAAAATATTTTTTTTTATTTGGTTATAAAAAATTATTGTTCCCCCCCCCCCCCCCCTATTATATATACTAAATTTTTGTTTAGTATGTTTGTATGGGGAGAAAATTGCAGGGGAGAAGGTATCTTCAAATAGGGGCTGGAGGGAAAAAAAATAGCTTCTATGAACACAGGGGATATAGGTGGCAAAAGGAAACATCTTTTCATCATAAATCCAAAATCATTTCTGCACACACGGGATTTGGACAAGGTTGTTTCCCACATAACAGCGTATTTCAAGGGCAGCGGTATTGCAGATTTTGTTATCCATGTTTCATGTTTTCCCCGGGATGCGGTCATCGTCATCAGAAAATACATCGCAGGTGTTGATAACGAGGCGGTGGTCCGGGTTTACGCGGTTGGCGGCGACGGGATTGCCTTTGACTGTCTGAATGGTATTATCGGCATCCCCAACACGGAACTGGCCCTGGTCCCTTATGGTGCGGTAAACGACTTTGTACGGGCTTTTGGCGCCGAGCATTCCGATCTGTTCCGGAATATTCCGTTGCAGGTAACGGCGCCGAGCATTCCGACGGATGTCATTCATTGCGGTAAAAATCATGCGCTGAATTTCTGCACGATTGGTATGGAATCATCGGCCTTGCTTAAAACCCTTCCCTTGAACAAACGGCTTGAAAAATACCGCCGCTTGTTCCACCCGCTTAATGGGCTGTTGTATGCCTGGGGAGGTATCCTCTCGGCTTTTGACAAAAGCGTTATTGGTCAGGGGTACTGCATAACCGCCGACGGGAAAGATATCAGCGGATGCTACAACGGTATCAATATCGCCAATGGAGCGTATTATGGGAGCAATAAAAGTGTGGTTCCCGCTGCCCTCCCGAATGACGGACAATTGGATATGTTGATTATGCAGAAGGCCGGCACCCTCAGGACCTTGTGGATCATGGTATCCTATTTGAACGGGAAATATTACCAATTCCCTGCTGCTTTTATTCTTAATAAGGTAAAAAAAGTTACTATTTCTTCTGAAACGCCCTTGTTGGTATGTTTAGACGGCGAAGCCTTCTTTGATACAGACATCACCGTTGAAATCCTTCCTAAGGCAGTGAACATCGTGGCGGTTAAGGGCCTCGCGTATCAGGTACAGGAGGCGGCGTCCCATGGACAATAACCACCACAGCGACAATACTCGTTATTACCGGGTGGCGAATAGTATAATCCTGGTGACCGTTTTAGGTTATGTGGTTTTCCGCGTCCTCGACGCCGTTTCAGAAGGAACATTCCAGCAGGCAATAATTGCAGGAGGCGGCGGCATTTTTTTGCTGTGCCTGCTGTTTTTTATTCACCGCATGAAAAAAAATCTCAACGCGGCTTTCTTTATGCCCTTGCTGCTGTTTTTAGTGTATATCATCGCATCTTTTTTTATGCAGAGCTTCATCTATTTTTTCACCGTTTATTTTACGATTTGCTGCATTGGAACCGTCTATGGTAACAGTAAAAAGTTTTCCCAATTCCTGTTACTGACCAATGGTATCAACCTGGTGCTGATGGTGTTCAGAGTACCCCTTTCAACCCCGAATCGGACCGCGCCTTTTACCGAAATTATGGTCAATGGGATACTGATGCTTTTCAGTTCAGTATTGCTGTATATGATCGCCCAATTTGCATCGGATAAAAATAGCAACTCCGCGAAAGCCTTGGATACCTTCTCTACCTTAATGGAGACGACTCCCAACCTGCTTGCTGTCGTGGATGCGCTGAACTGTGTTACCTATATCAGCAAGCCCCTGGCGAGATTTGCCCGTATTAAGCAGCCGCACATGTGTGTTGGCAGGCCCCTGCTTGATCTGTTTGGTGATATGGATTTCAAGATGATGATTGGTGAAATATTGCAGACCAAGGGCTTTTTTGAAGACACCAAAGAAGTCATGGTGGATGGCAGGCCCCGGTATTTCAGGATAATTTCCGATACCTTAGCCGGAGATACCAATGGGACCTTCATCGACATCACCGACATTACCTCGGTGGTGCAGTCTAAATTGGAAGCGGAGGCTGCTAACCGGGCAAAAAGCGATTTTCTGGCAACCATGAGCCACGAGATCCGTACCCCGCTGAACGTCATTATCGGTATGAGCGATCTCATGCACACTAACAACCTTGATACGATTCAGCGGGGGTATTTTGAGGATATCAAGAAGATGTCCCAGGCGCTTTTGTTCCTTATTAATGATATTCTGGATTTTTCAAAAATCGAAGCCGGGAAGCTGGAACTGATGCCCGTGCATTTTGATGTGTATGCCTTATTCGATAACCTCTGTTCGCTATGCCAGTTCCTCGCGGCGGGTACACCGCTGGAATTCAGGGCAAGCCGGGATACGAATATATCCCGGGTACTGTATGGGGATGAAATGCGTATTCGTCAGGTTTTGACGAATTTGCTGCATAATGCCATTAAGTATACCCGGCAGGGGTATGTGAATTTCAGGCTCAAAGGAGGAAGGGGGGAGGAGGGGAACTATCTTATCGCCGAGGTGGAAGACTCAGGAATAGGGATCAAAGGCGAGGATATGCCTAAACTGTTTAGCTCTTTCCAGCAATTGGATACCCAAAATAACCAGGGTATCCTGGGGACAGGACTGGGGCTTGCCATAACCCAAAAACTGGTAACGATGATGGGTGGGTTCATTGATGTCGTCAGTGACTATGGGAAGGGTTCCTGTTTTACGGTCTATATTCCCCTGGTCGTGGGAGACACCGCCCAGATAGTATACCGGAGCATGGACCAGTTTGTCATTGCGGCGAGAGCTATACCCATCCTGGTGGTGGACGATACCCCGGCGAATCTGACCGTGGTCCTTGGATTTTTAGAAACCCACCATATCAAGGCCGATACCGCCTCAAGCGGCGCAGAGGCCCTCAAGATGGTGCAGGAAAAGCGGTATGACTTGGTCTTCATGGATCACATGATGCCTGATATGGATGGTATTGAAACGACCCGCCGGATTCGTGCTCTCCCGGACGACTGGAACCGGGAAATGCCGATTATCGCGTTGAGTGCAAACGCCGTTACCGGGGCGATAGAGACCTTTCTTGCGGTGGGGATGCATGATTTTATCTCCAAACCCATTAATGGGGACCGTTTGAATGCCATCTTAGCCAAATGGCTTCCCCGGGAAAAGCTCATCCTCAGCGACGGGGCGGTATCTGCTGCTATGGCGCCTGATACCAGAGCATGGGTTGATGTTGCCGTCATTGACCGGGAAACCGGGTTACAGCATGTGCTTGGCGATGAAACCCTGTACTGGCAACTCATGGCCAATTTTCAGGATGAACACGCTGCGGATTATCAAAAAATTACCGATTTACTGGCAACCGGAGCCATATCATCCGCGTATCGGTCGGTCCATAGCCTCAAGGGTATGGCCGCGTTGATAGGCGCCAAAAAACTTGAACAGGCGGCGCTCCTGGTCGAAACCATTTTGGCGGAAAAAAGCACTTCTTTTGATAGCGGTACCGGAGAAGTCCTCGACGAAGCAATGCAAAAACTTGAAGCGGAACTGCAGGCGGTACTTGATGCTCTACACCAGACCGCCATAGAGACTGGACAGGAAGCACATAAGGCGGATACAATATTGTTGCCGATGGTAGCCCATTCGCAGTTCAGCATTTTAGCGATTGATGATGAACTATCCAATCTGATGATCCTGAATCAGATGTTATCCCCGGAATATACCATGCTCATGGCATCCTCCGGGGCGCAGGCATTACAATGTGCCGCCGAAGCGCTGCCCGATCTGATTCTGTTGGACATCATACTCCCTGATATGAATGGATTTAATGTATTGGTCAAACTAAAAGAAAATGCGGCAACTCTCGCAATACCGGTGATCATCATCACCGGATTGTGCAGTGAACAAGATGAAGAGAAGGGATTTTTTCTGGGGGCCGTGGATTATATTACCAAACCCTTTAACAATACCACGGTCCTCGCACGGGTCAAGACCCAGCTAAAAATACTAAGCAACATCCGTGCCATTGAAAAACTGGGCATGATAGATCCTCTGACGAATATTCTGAACCGGCGCGGTTTTGATACCCATCTGCTGATGGAATGGAAGCGGGCCATCAGAGAACAAAATCCCATTGCCTTTTTGATGATGGATGTGGATGAGTTCAAAGGTTATAACGATACCTATGGACATCCCCAGGGAGACCGGCTACTCCAAACCATCGTCAACATCTTTACCGTGTTAACACGACGTCCCACAGATATTACCGTCCGTTTGGGGGGAGAAGAATTTGGGGTGCTGCTGCCGGATACGAATCTCGACGCGGCCCTCTGTATCGCAGAAAAAATCCGCTCAGAGGTCGCATCTACTAAAATCCCCACCGTGAATGGAGACCTGATGACTTCCATCACCATAAGCATTGGGGTGGTTTCTTGGATTCCTATCCATGATTCCCAGGTCAGCGACTTTATCGCCTTGGCAGATAAGTACCTCTATACCGCAAAAAAAACAGGAAGAAATAAAATTTGTTCTGCTGCAACAGATGCGCCTCGACAAGAAAACCTATAACTAGGGAGGCCACGGCGCAACAGCCATCCGCTTACCGTTGCTTTCTTCCGAACCTGGCGGGGTTAGGCGGCGTCTGTTCGCATGGTTCCTAGTTATAGGATACTTATAAAGATACTATGATTTGACCGGTCTGTCAAGCGTATCTTGACCTTATAAACCCTGCCCAGGTACAGTCATCTTCATGGATCAGTACCTTATTGAGGGTGGTTTCCCCATCAGGGGGACCATCCGGGCCAGTGGAAACAAGAACGCGGCCCTGCCCTGTATTGCCGCCGCCCTTTTGACCGATGATCCGGTGATACTCCGGAACATCCCCGATATAGAAGATGTTCAGGTGATGTTGGCAGTGTACCGCGCCCTGGGGGGTGAGGCAGTAGCCATCGGTCCCAATACCTACCGTTTAGGGTTACGGGATATCAAAACCTCCGCCATTCCCCTGGAATATGCCCGGAAGATCCGGGCTTCCATTCTTTTTGCAGGACCCCTCCTTGCCCGGACCGGTAAGGCGATACTGCCCCCTCCGGGTGGGGATGTCATAGGCCGGCGCCGGCTGGATACCCACTTCCTGGCCCTCACCGAACTCGGCGCGGCAGTGACGATTAACGGCGATTTCAGGTTTACCGCCTTGGCATTGCAGGGGGCGGACATATTCCTGGATGAAGCCTCGGTTACGGCCACGGAAAACGCCCTCATGGCGGCAGTCTTGGCCGCCGGAGAGACCATACTCACCAATGCCGCCAGTGAGCCGCATGTACAGGATCTCTGCCGTATGCTCGTGGCCATGGGCGCCCGGATCAGCGGCATTGGTTCCAACATTCTTACTATCCAGGGAGTAGCAAAACTTTCAGGCTGCGACTTTGAAATTGGCGCTGACTTCATGGAAGTTGGCTCTTTCATCGGCCTTGCTGCGGCCACCGGGGGGGAACTGTGCATTGAAGGCCCGCAGATCCGGGACCTTCGTCCTGCCAAAATCGCCTTTGGCAAATTGGGCATCACTTGGGAACATGAAGGCACGGTCCTTCATGTTCCGAAAAACCAGGACATGGAGGTAAACTGCGACCTGGGGGGCATGATCCCTAAAATCGACGACGCCCCCTGGCCGGGGTTCCCACCGGACCTTACCAGCATCGTTACGGTAGTGGCCACCCAGGTCAAAGGCACGGTATTGATCCACGAAAAGATGTTTGAGTCCCGGATGTTCTTTGTGGATAAGCTCATTGCCATGGGAGGGCGGATCGTACTCTGCGACCCCCACCGGGCGGTAATCTCAGGCCCCACGAAACTGGCCGGCTCTGAGCTGCACAGCCCTGATGTGCGGGCGGGAATGGCCATGGTCATTGCCGCCATGTGTGCCGAAGGGAAAAGCGTCATCCGCAATGTCTACCAGATAGAGCGGGGTTACGAAAATCTCGTTGCCCGCTTGTCTTCGTTGGGGGCGCGGATACAGAAGGGATAAACGTTTCACGTATCTATGCTCGCCTTATAGATTTTCCCTGATGCTCATCTATTTTTAATCCACGGCGTAGTCCTATTTGATAATAACGTTTATCAATTTCAATTCCTATCTGTACCTGACACCGGGAAATACCCAGACATTTCCAAGAACTTTTGTTGCACTATATTGCGTAGGTATTGTTTTCTTATATCTTCATGTAGCGCTTCTTCCAAAACTCAGCACATGCAGTATTACAGATACTTCAAGGCACAGAGCCGTCCCCCACCACCCCTTGGATATCTTTCTCAATAACAGCCCTTCAGAATCGCTGCTATGGCACTTTTCTGCTATTGCCGGGGTTTTGAAAGCGGCCCAAGAGTTGTATTGAAGCGGCATAGGCCTGGTCGTTTCCGATTAGGTAAAAAATATCATCTTTGTTGAACGTGGCGTAGGGGCCGGGGGAGATAATCAACGCTTCGCCCCGCCGGATTGCGATAATCGTCGCACCGGTATTCTGCCAAAAATGCAGTTCATTGGCGGTCTTTCCGATAGCCGGTGAGTCCTCGGTAATCTTAATCTCATAAGGAGTAAAGGGATTACTATTTTTGAACCGTTCGGTAGTATGGATAACAAACTGTATTTTTTCAATGATATAATCGGTCTCTTGTGCCTGCCGCTCTGCCCAGTGCATGATCTCATTTCTGACGGTAATAACATTTTCGACTTCATTATGGCGGTCAATAAATTCCCGTGCCTTCTCAACGGATTTTACCTCAATACCGCTTCCTTTTTCGGTGTCTACGATCCCGACATCCTTTAAAATAAACACGGCCTTCCGGATGGTCTCGGACGAAACCTGATAATAAGAGGCTAGGACGGAACGTCCGAAGAGTTTTTGCCCGGTGGTGTATTTGCCCTGGGCAATATCCTGGGCAATATCAATCGCAATTTGCCGATAAACCGATGTGGTAATTTTTTGTCCTTCACTCATGATTGACCCATCTGTTGTTCTATGCATAGTGTACTATAATATCCTACCCTGTTCAAGTTCTTCCCCCCATGAGGCGTTTTTCTTCTCTTGCAGAATTTTCCCTTTCAGCGTTATGATACTTTATGAAAGAATTGATTGAACAAGAACCTATTGCAGATAGGGGCCTGATTACCCTGATTGAGCAGGGGAAGATATGCCAGGGTATTCCGGGGACCACTCCGCTGGAGGTGTTAACGAACATCTTCCATGCCATACCCGTACCCGCGCCGGTTAACCGGGATGTACTCCTCAAGGCGGTCCTTGAACGGGAAGCCCTCATGCCCACCGCCATAGGGCATGGGATTGCGTTGCCCCATCCCCGCAATCCCCTTATCATTGATCCCACGGAGCAGTTTGTAACCATTGCCTTCCTACAGCAGCCGGTGGATTGGAAGGCCCTGGACGGTAACCCGGTATGTACCCTCCTGCTCATCGTGTCGGCTTCTGCAAAACTGCATCTCCACACCCTTGCCCGGATCAACTTCTTTTGTCAACAGGGATCTTTCCGGGAATTGCTGGAAAACCGGGCTTCCCAAGGGGAGATTATCGCCTTTATTCGGAAAGCCGAAGCTGCTTGGAGGTAGCGGATAATGGACCATCAAAGAGCCGTCTCCCTATCTCCCCGTGAAGCGCGGAGTGAGGAGCGGAAGAACCGGGCCATTGAGTCCCTGTCGGTGCAGTTTTCCCGGAACAGTCTGCCCCTGGAAGAATACGAGCGCCTGGTGGAGTACATTCACCGGGTGGAAAGTGAGCGGGAACTGGCCATCGTTGAGAAAATCGTGGATGAAACCGCCCGATATGCGGGGTATGAGCAGCGTACGAGTAGGGAAGCCCCGGCGGCGATTAACCCGGAGGGGAAGGTACAACGAAAGGTGAGCTTTCTGGCCAATCGGGAGATCTCCGGATTGGTCCTCAGTAAAAGCCGGTGTTCTTTTCTGGCGTTCCTGGGGAACAATAGTATCAACATCCAGGAAGGGGATTTACCCCCTGGCCGGACCGAAGTGGAGGTGGTTTCCGTTCTGGGCTTAACCATTATCAATGTTCCCGCCAATGTACGGGTGATTGTAGAGGCCACCCCGCTGGCAGGGGGGATTTTTGTGGAAGGAGCAGGTACATCAATGGTTGCGGGAGAAACGAGGGGAGGGCCGGAGCTGGTCATTACCGGCGGCGCGTATTTCGGGAACATCACCATCAGGGTGGGAAACCCAGAGCAGCATGACTGGCGTCAACACCAGCACGGGCATGGGCACCGGTACCTATGATTCCCATTGCAGTGCTTGTTTCAGGATGCGGTACCAACTTGCAGGCCCTCATTGACGCAGGGGAGGCGGGAATCCTCTGTGCAGGAAAGATAGCCCTGGTTATTTCAAGTAATCCCGCTGCGTATGCACTCAAGCGGGCGGAACAGTACCATATCCCCGGGATCGTTGTGGAGCCGAAAAGCTATAGCAGCCCCGCAGCGTACAATCACGCCATTCTCGGGGTCCTTGAAGCGCAGGGTATCGGGCTTGTGGTGTTAGCAGGCTTCCTGGGCATACTCGGTACGCCGGTAATCCAGGCCTATACGCAACGAATCATCAACATCCACCCGTCTCTGCTTCCCGCCTTCGGAGGCAGGGGATTTTACGGGCTTAAGGTGCATGAAGCCGCCCTTGCCCGGGGGGTCAAGATAACCGGCGCCACGGTCCATTACGTGGATGAACGGGTTGACGGCGGGGAGATTATTTTACAAAAAGCCGTGGAGGTATGGGAAGGGGACACGCCGGAAACCCTGCAAAAGCGGGTGATGCAAGAAGCGGAATGGCAGTTGCTACCTGCCGCCGTGGAATTGGTGTGCCGGAAAAGAGAAAGGTGAGCCCCGACCGCGCTTCCCCCTGGAGAGTGGAGCAAATGAGGTTAGGGATGCGAGCGAGATGAGAGATGTTTGAGGCGCATTATCGGCGCTATCAGCAGGCGGGAAAGAAAGACAAGGGGAAGATCCTTCGTGCCGGTTCAAACCCATTTTGACCGCAAGCCTGTGAAGCCTGGAGCCTTTATGGGTGACACCGTCGCGCATTGCAGAGCCTCTGCGTATGACCACAGGAGTATCCGCATTGGAATGATTTCCAGTTTCTCACCTACGTCTTCCCCGATTTTTACCAGTTCCGCTCCGCAGTTACATTTTTTTCTTCTTCGCTTTGTGTTCTTCCCGGGGAATATCGTGAGGGATTACTTTCCGTCCTGCCTTTTTTTTGCGGGTGTCGGTGATGGTCTCTTTTTCTTCAGGCGCTTCAGGCTCCGCTGCCTTTCCCTCACGCCCTTCATCAAACAGGGCCGCTTGTTTCGTATCTTCCGGGTCTTGTTCTGATGAACGCACCAATCGTTTATACACGAGTAATTCGTATTTTTCTTTCAGTATAAGATACTAATACCCGCAAGGTACGAAGCGTTAAAATGAGCAAACCCTTTATTCACGTCTTCTATATCCTTCTGGCCGCCGATGATCGTGTTAATCACAAGAAGCATCGTGCCACCTGAAAAACCCGTAAGCGCGTACGCGAACGCGAGATAGGTCGTATCGCGGGCGATAAAACAAATAATATTGCCGATAACGCTGAATATTGCCGCTGTGATTCCCAGTCGTTTAAGTCCAACTCTTTGAAGAATATTCGGGATAATGATAAGCGCAAGGGCAGAGAAGGTCATGTCCATCGTAAAAGGCAGGGTAACAACAAACTCTTTCGGCAGGTTGAACAGAGGCTTGTACATATTGTTCGCGTACATGGGCAATATCGCCGTTGCCAGGTTGCCGGCGGTAAATAGTAAAAATATCACCGAGCGGAGCAATTCGGG
>JAITNP010000189.1 GCA_031290455.1 Treponema sp.
GTGGCTGCCGGTCTATGTACAGGGTATGCTGAACAACAACTTGAAAAAGTACTCTGCCATGACACTGATCGACCGGCAGAGCCTCAATCAGGTGCTTACCGAACAAGGCTTGTCTCTGAACGGAAATTACTCCGACAAGGATCAGGTCAGCATTGGTCAGTTGACCAATACCCAATATATTCTTACGGGAAGCATCCGTAAAATTCAGCAGGATCAGTATTCAGTAGACTTACATATCACCGAAGTAGCAAGCGGTGAAATCAGAGCCTCGTTTATGAAGAACGGCACCGTGGCTGAGGTACAGGGCGGGGCGCTGATCAATGAAGCGACAGCGGAGCTTCTTGCCCAGATGGGGGTACGTCTTACAGGCGCGGGAAAACAGGGGCTTGCAAGCGGCAGGGCAGCGGCGGTTAAAGCCGAGACCGGACTTGCCAAGGGAATTACCGCCCAGGTAAGCGGCGCGTCGGTACAAGCCCTGCTTAACTACGCCCAATCGGTCACCTTTGATCCTTCCCAAATAGAGGCCCTGGGGCGGCTTACCGTCCTGTCCACTGAGATAAGCGGCGGTACCATAAGCCAGCAGATCCTAACCGATATTGAAGCGCGGCGCTCATGGCTTGGGGCTTTTAAGGAAACCGCGGCGTTCTTCAATGATCATCCTCCCTTTGAGATTACCTTTGATCCCAACCTCATTCAGGAAGGGACTATCGATTATGTACACGAGCGGGCAAATCTGGCCATGCGGATCGCCCTGGATGCATCGGAAGCGGGTTTCGAGGCGCTGAACGCGCTGATAAGCGGGTTAGAGGGAACGGGCAAGCGGAAGGAGTGGGGGTTTTCCGGCTGGCCGCTGCTTGATATAAATCCCAAGACCCCGGAAGCGGTGGTATTCGGCGGCAAACGTACCTTTCGTTTTAAGATTGAGGTTGCCCTGGTCAATGAAAAAGGCAAGACCATTGGGCAGGACAGCATTACCTTCGATTCAGAGGACGTCTCCTTTTCAGCCGGGGATACTGGAATTAAGGCTCCTACCGGGGCAAGCGGCATTATCCACTTTCCCAAAATCAACGCTGATGATTTGACCAATACGCTCACGGTGGTTGTTACCCGGGTGAACCAGCTTACCGGGGCTGCTATCAGTGACACCGGCTATATGCGGATAGTGGCGGGGGATCTGTCGAAGCGGGTCTTAGGGGATGGAAATGCCGTGGTTGCCACTCCTGATGGTTTTGTGCGAATCCAGGGCGGGACGTTTGTGATGGGCAGCCCTTCATCCGAGGTTGATAGAAGTAGTAGTGAAGTCCAGCATCAGGTAACGGTGAGCAGCTTCTATATGGGGAAATATGAAGTAACCCAGAAGGAATATCGGGCGGTGATGAGGACCAATCCGAGCGAATTCAAAGGGAACGAGCGGCCGGTGGAACAGGTAAGCTGGTTTGACGCGGTGGAATACTGCAACAAGCGGAGCATAAAGGAAGGGTTGACCCCTGCATATACCATAAGCGGATCAGGAAACAGCCGGAGCGTAACCTGGAACCGGAACACGAATGGATACCGGCTGCCCACGGAGGCGGAATGGGAATACGCCTGTCGCGCTGGAACAACAACGCCGTTTTACACGGGGAACAACATCACGACAGACCAGGCGAATTATAACGGGAAGTATCCGTACAACAATAACGCGAAAGGTAAAGATCGTGATAAAACGTGGACGGTAGGAAGCGGAACGCCGAACCCTTGGGGACTGTATGATATGAGCGGCAATGTGTGGGAGTGGTGCTGGGACTGGTATGACGATTATGGCAGTGGCGCTCAGACCGACCCAGTGGGCGCGTCCTCGGGCACGATCCGCCTGCTACGCGGCGGGAGCTGGTACCGCAATGGCCAGAGCCTGCGCTCGGCGTCTCGGTACGGCTTCACTCCGTCTGAGCGGGTCGACATCTTCGGTTTTCGCCTAGCCCGCCCCAGTTTATAAAGTCCAGCAAGCCAAGCATAGTAGTTGCGGCGACATGCCCCCACCCAGCCGGGACGGCAGGGGGCATAGCAGCACGGGAGGGCCGGCAGATAAGGAATTAACTGGGGGGTTTGGGGGGCCTGTGGCCCCCCGATCGCGGCAAAAATGAGAAAAAAAGAAGGGGCGGAGCAGTATATGGGAGAAGTATATGCGGAAATCACCCTGAAAAACGGAGATGATGTATCAGACGCCCGTCGCGGGCGTATCAAGGAACAGGAAGTCCGGCAGGCGACCGTCACGGCGGTAGTGGATACCGGATCCACTTTCATCGTCATTAACGAGGCATTACGGGCGCAGCTCGGCCTGCGGATTAGGCGGTCCGGGAGCGTGGGGCTCGCGGGGGGTAAGCGCTCCGTATGCGACTACACTGAGCCGGTAACAATCTGCTGGAAAGACCGGGAAACCGAGTGCCGCGCCGTGGTCCTGCCCGATGAGAACGAGATTCTCCTTGGGGTGATACCCCTTGAGGGCATGGACTTAATGGTGAACCCCAGCGCCCGCTGCCTTGAGGGTGCCCACGGCGACGAGATGGTTTTCATGGTGAGATAAAGGAGGAGTGGCGGCGGGAGGAGAGGGCTTGCCCGCTGATCGCCGGCAAACAGGAGGATGCTATGGGAACCGTATATGCGGAAATTACCCTGAAAAACGCAGGGGATGTACAGAAAGCCTTAGACGGCCTTATGAAGGAACAGGAAATCCGGCAGGTGAGTGTCACGGCAATGGTGGATACCGGCGCTGGGACTCTGGTCATTGATGAGACAACCTGTCAACAGCTCGGCCTGGGGATAAAAGGTCTGCGCCGTTCAATACTGGCGGATAATTCCAAGGCAATCTGTAAGATGACTATGCCGGTAGAAGTCCACTGGAAAGACCGCAACACCTTCTGCGAGGCGATGGTGTTACCCGATACAGCTACGGTGCTCCTCGGCGCTATTCCCCTTGGGGGTATGGACCTCATGGTAAACCCCGTGGCCGGGGAACTGGTAGGCGTCCACGGAGACGAGCCGCTGGGTATGATTCTCTAGACGGGAGGCCAGGGGTTGATAAAGATGCCTGCGTTAGTTGGCAAGAATTTCATAAACAACAGGTATGGTGTTTTTCTCTTTGAGGACAAAGAAACGGAAACCTGCATATACCAAAAGAGTAAAAACAATACCCAATCCTAATGACAGGCTTTCTTTTAGTCCGGTAAAGCCAAAGCGTATTGAAAGATAATCCCCAGATATGAGACCGGCGATGAACCCTGCAATACACAAACCTATCAGCAGGTAAGGGCTGGAAGGGGAAACTGCTCTTTCGATGCTTACCTTACTGCCGATTTCGGCATTGCAAAGATTACGGGCTTTTACCGTAAAACTTTCTTTCCTGCCTCCCCCGCTGCAGCAACTGGGAACATCACGGAGCACCCGCACCTCTGCAAAGCCGTCTTTAATAGTGATTACAAAACCAGTTTCTTTCATGTTTCTAACCTCACCATAACAATATACCTTATAATTGTGAGGAATTTATGATTTTTTCTATTTTTATGGATGAACATACTGAACAACAAATAAATTTTTTCAAAAAAAGGCAAAAAATCTGTATTGCTCATAATTTCCTCACAAAGGTATATTAGATTTTAAGTCACATAAGGAGAAGGCTGTTATGAAAACAAAGACGATCCGTATCGGTGGTATGACCTGTATAAGTTGCCAGAACAGAATCGAAAAGAAACTCAAATGTACCGTGGGCGTTGAGGACGCTATGGTTAATTTTAACACCGGGACGGCAACCGTAACCTATAACACTTCGGTTATTACCCTGCATGAGATTGCCCAAACCATTGAAAAACTGGATTATCAGGTACTTGATGATGCCTCCGGTTCACCTGCTCAAGCCCCCAGTCAAATCATCGGGACCCTGGTTATTATCCTTGCCCTGTATATGCTCCTGCGGCAATTCGGCACGAGTTCTTTTACATCGGCCTTTCCCCTTGCCGAAGCTGGTATGGGTTATGGAATGCTTTTTATCATCGGCCTGATTACGTCTGTTCACTGCGTTGCTATGTGCGGCGGCATCAACCTTTCCCAGTGTATACCGCAGATGGAAATTGCCCCAAAAAGCGGGGATAGATCTACGGTGTTACTGCCCAGTATGCTTTACAATGCAGGGCGGGTTATTTCCTATACTGCCGTTGGTGTAATTGTCGGGGCTTTGGGATCGGTGATTACCGTATCAGGGCGCTTTCAGGGAATAGTACAACTTGCCGCCGGGGTATTCATGATAATGATGGGTATCAATATGCTCGGTGTTTTTCCGTGGCTCCGGCGCTTCAATCTGCACCTGCCGAAAATATTTGCCAAGAAGATAGATGAACAAAAGACCGCCAACAGGAATCCCCTCTTTATCGGCCTCCTCAACGGGCTTATGCCCTGCGGTCCTTTACAAGCCATGCAGTTGTACGCTCTTTCTACCGGCAGCCCGATTGCGGGCGGTATCTCCATGTTCCTTTTCAGTCTGGGAACAGTTCCTCTGATGTTCGGCATTGGGGCCTTAAGTTCTGTACTCAGCAAAAAGTTCACCGCCAGAGTGATGAAGGTTGGGGCCATGCTTGTTACAGTGCTGGGGCTTACCATGTTTTCAAACGGCTGGAGCCTGGGCGGTTTTCCCAGCCCGATAGATAGGATTACAGGTTTTATCAATCCCTTTGGTTCTGCGACGGTAAAAACTGAAGGAGCAGTTTTCGAACCGTTTGTTGAAAATGGGGTACAGATCGTCAATTCCACCCTCAGCGCCGGCAGGTATCCGGCGATTACGGTACAGCAGGGTATCCCGGTTAAATGGATGATTAACGCTCCGGCGGGTAGTATTAACGGCTGTAACAACCGGATGATCATCCGGGAATACGGCATTGAATACCGCTTTAAGAACGGAGAAAACGTCATTGAATTTACCCCGGAAAAAACAGGCCGGTTTTCCTATAGCTGCTGGATGGGGATGATCCGCAGTACTATTACCGTTGTTGCCGAAGGTGAAACTGCCGCCGAGGGAGAACCGGATATTAACCCAACTCCGGCAGGGGTGAGTATTCCAACCGATGCTATTGCCATAGCGGAAATGAACGGCGAAGGCTGGCAGACCGTAACAATCAATCTCCGGGATGAAGGCTTTGATCCTGCTATTCTCGTTGTTCAAAGGAATATACCGGTGGCATGGATTATCAAGAACGATTCCCTGGATGAGGGAAACAGCGGTCTTATTGTTCCCGCCTACTATGCAAAGGTAGAAATTGCTCAAGGGGATAATGTCATTCAATTTATGCCCTCTGAAGATTTTGATTTTTCAACGGTAGACAATATTTTCTACGGTTATGTCAAGGTGGTGGATGCTATTAACACGATTGATAGTGAAGCCATAAAAGCAGAAGTGTCGGAATTTGAAACCCTGATGTACCCGGATGCCTATTTCGATGCGCTTAGTCAGGGTGCATGTTGTCATTAAAGGAGGAAACCATGGAATTTTTGTTAAGTCATTGGCATTGTATTTTACCGGTTCTGGCGATTGTCATTGTCATGTTTTTACAGGGCCGGGGAAAAAAGAAAAAATCAGATGAATAGCGGTTAATTTATTCCGCTGTATAAAATTTGAAGAGGAGTTAAAATGGATAGCCAGACCTTATCAATTGGCGGCATGACCTGCGCCGCCTGCGCGGGCCGGATTGAAAAAACGGTGCGGAAACTGGAAGGGGTAACAACCGCAACGGTAAACCTTGCCAGCGAAAAATTGTTTGTAGAATATACAGGCACACAAACACTAACCAGCATTAAAGATGCAGTGGTTAAAATCGGGTATCAGGTTTTAGAAAAGCCAAAAGGTACTACCGTAACGATTCCCATCGGAGATGCTTGAATTTGACGCCGCTCCTTTTATCGGGGCAGGCCTTAACCCGGAAAAATTGCCTGAGACGATTGCGTTTTATGAGGGTAAAATCATGGTGGGTACAAAACTGGGGCAGGAAGT
>JAITNP010000151.1 GCA_031290455.1 Treponema sp.
CATTTTGATGGCGGCGGCGGTTGCGAACGGATTTCCTTTACGGTGAATGGCTTTTCCAGACAGAGCCGGAGCATGGAAAAGAATACATTTTTCCCGTTTCTGAAACACGTCTCCATATATGATACCTTATACTTTCTGCATCACCGCCAAATCGTCAAGGGATTGTATCCCGCACGGTTTTAATCTATAATAAGGTGAAAGGAGCATATATGCACGAAGAAGCATTGTACCTTCATGAACATACCCATCCTCACGAGCATCCTCATACGCATGAGCATACTCATCCCCATGAACACGCCCCGGAGGATAATCTCGCCCAGCTCAAAACGCTGTTGGCGTATATGCTGGACCATAACCGGGAGCATACCGGGGAATTGGGGGATATGGCCAAAAAGCTGCACCAGGTGGGGTTGTGTGAGGCCGCAGACCTGATCGATACCGGGGTCAAGGACTTTGAAAAGGGGAACGAAAAGCTCGCCAAGGCATTGGCGCTTATAAACGGCGGGCCGCTTCTTTAATCCCTAGAGTGGCGTCATGGTATTTACTGCCGGGGAGACCGAACTCGTTCTTCGGATATTTTACGGCCATTTTCCCAGGTTGCCCGAAGTATCACTTCGCCATTCATATATAACTCTTCCGTTTCCCGCCCCTGTTCCCGGAGAACCCTTCGTTCCAGGGTACCTTTGTTGTAATCTCGTTCAATGATACGATCCCCTGCCTGGTCGTATTCATATTCGGTGCGCCGTTCATCTTCCCCGGACTGCCAGCTTACCGATACCAGCCGGTCCCCGGACCAGGTATTGTGGATTTCACCCAGGACATTGCCCTCTGCATCCCGCCTGGTTTCGGTCAAGACCTTTCCCCGCTCATCGGTGGTATATACCACCCGGTCTCCGGGGATGTTGTCTGAACCGGATAACACATCCTGTAGAAAATCCGAACTATATGCTGTGCCGGGACTGACAAAATTCTCGTCCACCCTAACATGAAGCCCAAGGGAGGGGAACTGGAGCCGGGTTAAACGGCCTTCCTCTGAAACCGCCTGATGATACACCCGCTCAACCGACCGAAGGGAATTTGAACGGGTATACCGGTAATAATCGGTGGTAACCGTGGTAATCACAGGTCCGTCCGCTGCTGCTGTCCCGGAAGATTCTGTGCTGGACGATTCGGTTTCGGAAGACTCAGTCCCGGAAAGCTCGGTCCCGGCGGCCTTTAAGCGGGTTTCCACCCTGATGAGTACCTGATTATTATAGAAATAAGCAATGATGCTTTCGGGACTGTCTTGGGAAAATTGATGTTCCTCGGTAATCAGGTGATTTTCATCGTAGATCTCGATGAATCCAATAGGGCTGCTCGGCGGCTCATCAGCGCTTGGTCCAGCCGCCGCTGGTGGGGCATCCTTTTGCGGGGTACCCGACTGGGGAGCATTCTTTTTGACCACCGGGTTTAAGGATGAAACCAGCCTGGTTGTCCCCTTTTCATCTTTGAATACCCACTGGCGTCTTGATTCTTTCCCCCGTTCATAGAGGATATGCAGCTCAATCCGGTATGCGGGGTCATGGTATTGCTGTAAGTATTCCGGTAGGTCTCTAGCGGGAAGGGTTCCCACCTCAAGGCAGTACTTACTCCGCAGGGCGGCAAGCCGTGAAAGGGCAGGTTCCAGTATCATTCCGGCGGCATTGGAAAAGTACCATTCCTGGGCAGGAGCGCTCCACGCCATGGCCAATAACAGAACCGGTATCCAGGCCCGGTAAGCAATTTTACCCAAGGCCCACAAATCCAAAGGCATAGGCATGGGGATCAAAGGGTTTGATATCCCGGTATTTTTCACCATCGCAGATAAAGATCACCGGGAGATTCAGGTCCTGGACCAGGGAAAAAACCACTCCCCCGCGGGCGCTGGAATCAAATTTAGTCAGGATTACCCCGTCCAGGGAAACCGCTTCGTGGAATATCTCGGCCTGGGCCAGGGCGTTTCTGCCGGTGGTGGCGTCCAGCACGAGCCATTTGATATACCGGGTACCTGCTGCCTTTGACATCACTACCCGGTCTATCTTTTTCAATTCCTCCACCAAGGCGGACTTGGTGTGCATCCGGCCCGCCGTATCGGCGATGATGAGGTCCCCACCGCCGGACTGAGCCGCTTCAAGGGCATCATAAACCACTGCCGCAGGATCCCCCCCCTGTTTATGGGCCACTACTCGTATCCCCAGGCGTTCGCCGTGAATTTTGAGCTGATCGATGGCCGCTGCCCGGAAGGTATCTGCCGCCGCCAGGATGGGCCTTTTATGCAGTGAACGGTACCGGTCCGCCAGTTTAGCGGCGGTGGTGGTTTTCCCGACCCCATTCACCCCCAAAAGTAGAATAACCCTGAGGGGACCTTCCAACAGATCACCCATGGCGGCTTCGCCGGCAGCCCCCGATTCCTGGAGTACCTCTTCAAGCTGTTTTGCCAAGGCACGACGCACCCCGTCGCCATCGGTGATTTTCTCTTTTTTGCAGATATTCCGCAGGGTATCCACGGTCTTATAGGCTCCGGCAGCACCGAAATCCCCTTCCACCAGCAGATCCGCCAAGTCCTCAAACAATGCTTCTGAGACGGCCGGGCGGATGCCGAAAAAATTTTTTAAACGGTCGGTAAAGGCTTGTATTCCCATGGTTAGCTATCCTTTTATTGAGGTACCGGTGATGTTGATTTTACCAGCCGGGGAGTCTCTTTCCTTGCATTATATAAATACACCACAGTACGGACAATAACCTCCGCAGATACAACACCGACTACAATCCACGCACCCATGGAAATATAATAATTCCGCATGGTCTTATCATACAGGTCTTCAGGGGGAGCCTCCAAAGCGTTATACGCGCTTATTTGAGCAGTGACTATCCCTTGTAGGACAAAAGCCACTGGCAGGGTAACCCAAAACCTTCCATAGGCGCCGTAAAACCGGTTTCTGGATTTTTCAACCGGTTTTGACCCCGCAGGGGGAGGTGTATGGGTTTTCAGTACCAGGGAATTCCCGGTCGCCCCTGGACCCTCGGTTGCTCTAAAAACCACCGAAGCGGTTTCTCCCCCCGGGGTTTCAAGGTGGTAATATTCATAGGAATTCACCGGCACATCTAAGCTCAGGGGTGTTTCCCCGATATACAGGGCGCCTCGATAGATGGATGCACCGGATATGGGCGCCCCTTTTTTTTCGGAACCGGTGATACTGAGGGATGCAAGGCTCAGGGGCCGTAAGTTAATATACAATTCCGCGAGTTCCCCAGGATTGAGTTCCACCGGCACGGAAACCGCCTCATGATTATTGGCGAAACTCTCAATTTCGATTGAGCCGGGGGGATGGGCTATCACGCCGGTCTCACCCTGTCCGGCAAAAGAACCGTCTATCAAGATGACCGCATCTTCCGGTTTTGCATGTACCAGGATAGTCGCGGGATTGGCTCCGGAAACTGCGGCGACAAGCCTGCCGGCTAATGCATCCATGCTCTGGGCCGTATCTTCGGTAGAAAAAATAACGCTGTCCTCATATTGAAAGGATCGGCTATACAGGGTATATACCCTGATGCTGAGGTAGGTGCGGCCATAAAATTCGGATGCCTTCCCCACAAGGAAGGCGTCGGCTTTTTGAGCCACACAAAAACGGTACTCCCCCCCTGCTTTGGGAGGCGGCGGGAAGGTTCCCTTGGTATTATCCTCGGTAAATTTAAAAGCCGGGTTCATGACAATCAGGGGAATTGCCGATTCGGTCTCCGCGAAGGCTGCTTCCAGTATTTTTATCTCCTCATCAATGGGGGTTAACCGTTTCCGATACTTCCATTCAGGGTCTCCCTGGTATAGGAGCAGATCCCGTTCCTCCCGTTTTGCCGCAAGTTTTTTAGCGGCATCGGCCCGGTCCTTTGACCAGGCGTAATCCCCATAGTAGGCGTATTCCTCTGTTATCCGTGCTCTTGTACCCACCGCCTTCAGGGATTCCATGAGGTTCCTGGTCATCACGCTCCCCATGAGCTGCCGGGAAGGAGGAAGGGCAGACACATCAAGGGCCGTTACCGCGAGTACCCATTCACTGTTCTGGGGTATCTTTTCCGTTGCTGCCTCGGTCTTTCCCCGGGGATAGACCGTTCCACCAATACACAAGAACAGGAACACCAGATACATAAACCCCAGGATCCGCATGGCACTTTCCACCGGCTTAGGTGCGGGGATTACTCCAGGCAAACCGTAAATACTCCTCGATAAAGAGATCGATATCGCCATCCATGACGGCCTGTATGTTCCCGGTCTCTGCCTTGGTCCGGTAATCCTTAACCATGGTATAGGGCTGGAAAACGTATGACCGGATCTGATTTCCCCAGGAAATATCCTTCTTTTCCTGGGCAAACTTTTCCTTTTCCTTTTCCTTTTCCTGGCGGTAATACTCATAGAGCCGGGCCTTGAGCATGCTCATGGCAATAGCCCGGTTCTTGATCTGGCTCCGTTCGTTCTGGCAGGCAACCACGATGCCCGTGGGGAGGTGGGTAAACCGCACGGCACTGTCGGTCTTGTTCACGTGCTGTCCCCCGGCGCCCCCTGAGCGGTAGGTATCCACCCGGAGGTCTTCGGACCGGATATCCACTGCTATGGAATCGTCGATCACCGGAAAAATATATGCCGAGGCAAAGGAGGTATGCCGCCGGGAGTTTGCGTCAAAGGGGGAGATCCGCACCAGCCGATGCACCCCGGATTCACCCTTGAGGTATCCGTAGGCATAGTCCCCTTCAATCTTAGCGGTGGCGGACTTAATCCCCCCTTCGGATTCCAGGCGATCCACTTCTTCTATGGAAAAGCCCCGCCGCTCCGCCCAGCGGAGGTACATCCGGTAGAGCATCTGAGACCAGTCGCAGGCTTCGGTTCCCCCTGCCCCGGAATGGATGGTGAGGAAACAGCCGTTCTTGTCCACTTCCCCGCTCATGAGTTCCAGGATGTTCTGCCGTTCATACCGGATAGAAAGGTCCTGTAAGATGCATTCAATTTCCCTGTCTTGGGACTCGTCCTTGGCTTCCCAAGCCAGTTCATAGAGGGTCGCGAGGTCATCAATTTCTCCATACAGACTTTTCCAGGGTTCATACCGCGACTTGAGGGTCTTGAGTTCCCCCATGAGTTCTTCCGCCCTGGCCTGATCGTTCCAGAAATCCGCTGCTCCCGCCAGCTTTTCTATGTCCGCGATACGTTGTCCAAAGGCCACCCTTTCAAAGACGCCTCCAGGTCGCATAGATATGCGCCTTCAGTGCTTCAATCGGCGCGCCTAATTCAGTTAATAACATACTGATAGCTTACGAAAAACCAAGAAAAGTGTAAATAGGGCGCTTTCAAATACGGGAACCAGCAGCACGGCACGGGGTCGCCAAACCCGCCACGGGGAAGCGAAAAATCCCAGGGCGTCCACGCTTGCCGCTGCACGGCTTCGGTCAAGTGGACGTCCTGGGATTTTTCGCTTCCCCGCCGCGGGTTTGGCGACCCCGTACCGTGCTGCCATTGCCGGTGTTTGAAGCTTGCAGGGGGGAAGAGCGGGACGGGATTCATGGTACACCTTAGAATATGCGGTAATGCGTTTGAACGGAACATCAAGTCGGAAACAGAATAATCGGGGGATCGGTTCGCGGTACCCGGCCCCTTCAGACAATTACCACAGCGTGGGTTTGAACCCTTCCGGCACTTCGATGTTCACCGTATCCCCCCAATTTGCGCAATCACGTAAAAACCGCTTTTAAGCGCCTCTTCCTTAGCGTCTTGGTCGAACAGGGCCGCCGCTATCGCGCCGGCATAGTGCCGCTTGTCCTGATGTTCGCCAGCGTAGCGGCGTAGGGTATACATTCGCTTAAGATGATCTTTCACATCCGCCTTTGTGAATAAAGACTTAACCTCCACCACCATCACAACCTCGCCGTTCTCCAGCAGGAGATCAATCTCCGCAAGCCGTTCTTTGTTGGCATTCTTGACCTGATGGTTCCAGGAAATGCGGGTAAACTGGTAGCCAAAGGTCTCAAACTTGCTCAAGAGGTTCGGGGCTACCAAGTGTTCTATGAGATCGCCAAACCGGTGTCCCAGCTTGCCAAGCTGCCGATCGGTCTCTTTCATCTGCCGATCAGTCTCTTGAAATTTCCGGTCAGTCTCCCGAAACAAGGCCCACACTTCCTCAAGGGTGGGCGGCTTCTGTTCGCTCATTGATACCATGTATCATCCCCTCCTTGTTTTCAATATAGCAGCTTTGCCCCTATAATGAAAGATAATCGGCCTGTTAGGTTTTTTCTTTAAAATACCCCCAAAAAGATCTTTCACTCAAAAAGAGCTGGTGATCCACAAGGACAAAATCGCAGTACCGGCAGAATCACGAGCTTCTTCATGAGAGCCTTCTCCTTGTATTACTAGATAAGTAAAATTATCATGCAGAAATAGCATTGACCAGAGCCTATACTCCCATCTTCGATTCGGAATTTTGCAAGCGGCTTAATTGACACATGCGTTTTTATAGCCATAATTAAGATAATTATATAATGGAGAGGTATTTCCATGCATTCATCTTTTACATCTTTTAATCCTGACGAGTTGTCTGACTTTGCCCGGTATTATGGCTTTCATTATGATATAGCCGATCCGGTTACCCTGGTGCGGGATGCTCTTATCGATATGGAACGGGGATTGCGGGGACAAAGTTCCAGCCTTCCCATGATTCCTACCTACCTCAGCCCGGTTTCCCATGTACCGCCGGGAAAAGCCGTGATTGCTCTGGACGCGGGGGGGACGAATCTGCGGGCCGCGTTGGTTCGCTTCAATGAAACCGGGAAGGCCGTGGCCGAGAGTAGCAAAAAAATTCCCATGCCCGGCACCCAGGGCCAGCTCAGTGCGGAACAGTTCTTCGATGCAATTGCCGAAGTAGCGGCCCCCCTCATTGAAAAGGCCGGGAATCCCGGTATGGCCAATACCATCGAGGGTATCGGGTTTACTTTTTCTTATCCCATGAAAATAACCAAGGAGGCGGATGGCATCCTCATGGCCTTCAGCAAGGAGGTGGATGCCCCGGATGTGATAGGCAAGTCCATAGGACAGGGGCTGAGGGATGCCCTGGCACGGAAGAAGGTGCAGGTTCCTGATCGAATTGTGTTATTAAATGATACGGTGGCGACCCTGCTTTCAGGGCTGGCAGCAATTCCGCCGGATGGTGGGCTTCGTCAAGGAGCAGATCAATACGGCGTTGCCCGGGGGCCGGTGATCGGGTTCATCCTGGGGACTGGCTTTAATACCGCTTACCCGGAAAAGAGCATTCCCAAGATAGGGTTTGCATCCGAATCCGCCCCGCAGATTGTGGTCTGTGAAGCCGGAACCTTTTCCCACCGGTATATGGGTATTCTGGATAAGGAGTATGATGGGCTTACCAAGAACCCTGGAGCCTATACCCTGGAAAAAGTAAGTTCCGGTGCGTATTTAGGACCTCTGACCTTCCATATTTTAAAGCAGGCCATCAGGGATGGACTCCTCAAGTTCAAAAAATCTGATGAATTCCTCAGATGGCCCACCCTGCAAACCAGGGACCTCAACGGCTTCATGCATGCCCCCCTCTCGGCTCAGGGACCCATCGGAGAACTCTTCGGCTTAGATGAAGGGGATGCCCTGGCTTCCTTTGTGTACCTGACCTCGATTGTTACCGAACGAGCGGCCCTCTTTTCCGCGGCCATGGTTGCCGCCGCCGTAGAACGGATAGGAGCATACAACCCCTTTGCGCCGGTTCGTATTGCGGTGGAAGGCACTACCTACATGATATACCAAGGGATGCGAACCGCCCTGGAATCCTGGCTCCATACCATGCTGGCTTCGGGGAAACCCCATCCGTATATCATAGCCCCGGTGGAACAGGCATCCCTGTTTGGCGCCGCCGTAGCCGCCCTATCCTAGGGCCTCTCAGGATTTTATTTGTTGTCTCATTTCAAGGAAAGGATTATATTTGGTATAAGAGGATTATCCTTGAGAACCGCTCTCCCGAGGGTTCAATCATAACCGGGCCGAAAGGCCGGCAGCGCCCCCCAAGGGGCAGAGGAGCCTAGCATGAAAGGCACGAAAGGGTACATGGATCTGGGTACGATTTTTGACGAGATCTTCGAGGCCGCCCACAATTTCAGCGATGAATTTCATCGTAATTTTGAGTATTTTGATCCCCGGTGCGGACCGCGGGGACCCTTTGGTCCTAAAGGACCCTTCGACGAAAATATCGATTATTATCCCAATTATTCCTACCCGCCGATGAACGTCTATATGACCCAGGATCGGAGTATGATCTTTGAGTTCGCCTTGGCCGGCTTCGAGGAAAAAGATATCAGCCTTTCCTTCCAGGGTGACTATATGGTCTTCTCTGCAAAAATTGGGGAAGCCTGCGGCGGCTTCCCTGGAGGGCGTCTGGAAGAACCTCCCCTGGAGGAGAATTTCAGGTATTTCAAACGCCGCCTCAAAATGAAGGATATCGAAAAACAGAAATACTACGTCCCCTTGGATAAATACGCCCAGGAACAGGTTAAGGCGGTTTATAAAAACGGTATCCTCAAGGTTACGATTCCTCCCAAGGATGAACCGGATCAAAGCGATGGGATTAAGATTGAAATAATCAAGGAGGATACTTAAAAGTACCCATGGGTAATGAAGCTGAAAAAGAACCCAAAACCGAGGGCCAGGCGCTGGCGGAAAAGCTGTGCTTTGAAATAAAAAATTGCTGGGATACTGCCACAGGGGAAACCCTTAGGGCGGTCCAGCAATTTGCGGAACAGTACAAGACCTTCCTGGATCAGGGAAAAACCGAACGGGAATGTATCAAGCAGGCTCTGGATATGCTGAACAAGGAGGGGTTTACCGATATTGAGACCCTCCTCCGGGAAACCGGTTCTCTGTCACCGGGGGCGAAGGTGTATCAGAATATCAAGGGCAAGTCCCTCATCTTCGCCGTGATCGGAACGAGGCCCTTGAGCGAGGGAGTCAATGTCGTGGGCGCCCATGTGGATTCCCCGCGGATTGATCTCAAGACCAATCCCCTGTATGAAGACACGGGATTCGCCCTGTTCGATACCCACTACTATGGGGGGATAAAGCACTATCAGTGGACCACCATACCCCTGGCCATGCACGGCGTGGTTATTAGAAAGGATGGGGAAAAGCAGGAGCTTTGTATTGGTGAAGATCCGGGAGACCCGGCCTTTACGATTACGGATCTCCTGCCCCATCTTGCCCGGGAACAGATGCAGAAAAAGGCATCGGAATTTGTTGATGGTGAGGACCTCAATATCCTCGCCGGTTCCCGGCCCTATAAAGACCCCAAGGCAAAGGACCGGGTCAAGCTCAACCTGCTCAATCTGTTACACGAAAAATACGGTATCCTGGAAGAGGATTTTTCCGGCGCGGAATTTGAATTTGTCCCCGCCTATAAATCCCAGGATATCGGCATTGACCGGAGTATGATCGGTGGGTATGGCCATGATGACCGGAGCTGCGCCTACGCGGCCCTGCACGCGGGGCTGAGTTTCGCCGTTTCCCCGGCGCCCCTCAAAACCGTGGTAGGTCTCTTAACCGATAAAGAAGAGATTGGTTCCATGGGGAACACCGGAGCCCAATCCCGGATATTTGAAAACTTTATTGCCTATCTCTGTTCGAAAACCCTTGTTCCCTATTCTGAGATTGCTCTGCGCCAATGCTTAGGCAGGTCCTCCATGCTCTCGGCGGATGTGAACGCCGCGTATGATCCGAATTATGAGGGGGTCTACGATAAGAAAACCGCCTCCTATTTTGGTAAGGGCCTGGTCCTGAGCAAATACACCGGCCGGGGTGGAAAAGTAGGAGGCAGCGATGCCAATGCCGAGTTCTGTCAAAAGGTTCAGGGTATCCTCAATAAAAACAACCTCCGGTGGCAATACGGGAACCTGGGCAAGGTCGATAAAGGCGGAGGCGGCACCATTGCCCAGTTTGTCGCCAACCTGGGGCTTGATGTGTTAGACTGCGGCATCCCGGTGCTTTCGATGCATTCTCCCTTTGAGGTGATAAGCAAGATAGACCTCTACACCACCTATCAGGGGTATATCGCGTTTTTGCGGGAAGCCTAAGCCGTTATACCTGGAATCTAAGGCCCAGAGTAAGACCGTAATTTACGTCTCGGTACCTAAGGGCAAGCGAGGGTTTTGCGGAGAAGAGAGAGAAAATCCCGGCGATTCATTTCCTCCCCGCCCAGGCTTTGGAGGTGTTCGGTGGGGACCTGACAGTCGATAAAGGCGACCCCCTCGGCAAAGAGGCGTTGCGCCAAGGTAAGAAAGGCCGCCTTGGATGCATTGGACCGTTTGGCAAACATGGATTCCCCAAAAAAGACCTTACCAAGCCGTAGGCCATAACAGCCGCCCACGAGTTCCCCCCCCTGATAACTTTCCACTGAATGGGCCCAGCCAAGGCGGTGCAGTTCCGTGTAGGCGGTGATGATATCCTCAGTTATCCAGGTACCCCCTTGGCCGGGCCGGTATATTTCAGCACAGCCCTTGATGACCCCGGCAAAATTCCGGTCCAGGGTAACCTCAAAATCCCCTTTCTTGAAGACCTTTTTCATTGAGGCGGAAATATGCAGTTTTTCCGGGAACAAGATAAACCGGGGGTCCGGGGACTGCCACAGGAGGGGATCTTCCGGGTTGTACCAGGGAAATATCCCCTGCTCATAAGCGGACAGAAGCATCCCCGGCGAGAGGTTTCCCCCCACCGCTATGATATTACCAGGACTCTGCTCCGGGGGAGGAAAGGCAAATCGCTGATAGGCATCCAGGTAGGGGAAATCAGGGTCAGGACCAGGAGTCGCCCGCCTCCTGGTGGTCTTCATCAGGAGAGTACCTCGGCCATGGTGGGGAGCACATCGGATACCTCCTCGTCGCAGATTACCTGTATGCGGTATTCTCCATCCTGCCAATCCACCCTGGCTGCGCCTCCTGCGCTCAAGCTGCCGAAGAGGACCTCATCCACAAAGAAGGACTTTATCCGCTCTTCAATGATCCGGCCCACATTACGGGCGCCGAATTCCCGGCTGTACCCCTCTTCCGCTAATTTGTCCACGCAGGTCTTGGCAATGTCGAGACGTACCTTTTTTTCCGCCAGTTGTTCTTTGAAGACATCCAACTCCTTGCGGACTATAGAAGCCATGATCTCCCGGGAAAGATGGCCGAACCGGACTATCGCGTCCAGGCGGTTCCGGAATTCCGGGGTAAAGGCCTTTTCCACCGCCCCCTCCACCACAGATGCATCGATGATTCGTTCCCCAAAACCGATGAGGCTCTTGCCAATGTCCCGGGCGCCGGCGTTACTGGTCATGATGAGGACCACATTCCGGAAGTCCGCTTTTCTGCCGTTATTGTCCGTGAGGGTGGCATAATCCATGATCTGGAGGAGGATATTGTAAATATCCGGATGGGCTTTTTCAATTTCGTCCAGCAGGACGACACTATGGGGCTGCTTCCGTACCACGTCGGTGAGCAGACCTCCCTCTTCATACCCCACATACCCCGGCGGTGAGCCGATAAGCCGGGAAACCGTATGCTTTTCCTGGTACTCGCTCATGTCGAAACGGTGCATGGGCACTCCCAGGATATCCCCAAGGCTCCGCGCCAATTCGGTTTTACCCACCCCGGTAGGCCCTACAAAGAGAAAATTCGCCACCGGCTTGTTTCCCGCCCTGAAACCGGCCCGAGACCGCTTGACCGCCTTGACCACCGCCGCAACCGCCTCATCCTGGCCAAAGATCCGCTCCTTAAGCCTCGTCTCCAGGGTACGGAGCTTGTCCTTTTCGCTTTCCCCCACGGACCGCTCCGGTATCCGGGCTATCCGGGCTATCACGGTTTCAATTAAAGGCAGGTCTATATCGATAATGTCTGAATCAATGGTTTTTGCATTAATAGGTTCTGAGGGCTGCTTATTGGTTACAGAATTCTCCCGGGCTAATTTTATAAAGGCTTCTTCACTAAAGGTTTCCTGCTCTTTTGCATCATTCCCCTCACGGCGCGTTTTGTTTTCCGCTTCCTTGAATGCCTCGATCCGGGCAAAGGCCCCAGCCTCGTCGATCACATCAATAGCCTTATCGGGGAGCCGCCGTTCGGTGATAAACTGAGCGGAAAGCCGTACCGCCCCTTCCACGGCGTCATCGTCATAACGGACCTTATGGTACTCCTCATACTTGGATTTAAGCCCCTTGAGGATGGCTATGGCATCGTTCTCACTCGGTTCCGTGATGTCGATCTTCTGGAAACGACGGGAAAGGGCCCGATCCTTATCAAAAAATTTGCTGTATTCTTCATAGGTCGTGGATCCGATACAGCGGATCTTCCCGGAGGTGAGGGCAGGCTTGAGGAGGTTCGATGCATCCAGGGCGCCCCCGGAAACAGCCCCGGCCCCCACGATGGTATGGATTTCATCGATAAAGAGGATGGCCCTCTCTTTCTTGAGCATTTCCTCGATCACCCGCTTAATCCGTTCCTCAAAATCGCCCCGGTACTTGGTGCCCGCTACCAGGGCGCCCATGTCCAGGGAAAAAATGGAAAAATTCTTGAGGGTGGGGGGCACCTTACCAGCCACGATACGCTGGGCAAGTCCCTCGGTGATAGCGGTTTTTCCCACCCCAGAATCTCCCACATGGACCGGGTTGTTTTTAAAACGCCGGCAGAGTACCTGGACGGTCCGGTCCAACTCAACTTCCCGGCCGATGACCGGCTCAAGCCGCCCCTCCCGGGCCAGGGTGGTGAGTTCCGTGGCATACCGCTCAAGGGCGCTCCGTTTATTGGCCCGGGTCTTTTGGGCAGGATCCGCCCCATCATCTTCGAAACCGCCCTCTTTCCCCTCTTCTTCACCATTCCGGTTCATTTTATGAAAGGCAAAAGCCTGTTCATGATCCCCCTCAAATCCATGGGAGAGCATATTGAGCAGCTCAAAACGTTTTACCCCAAGCTTGCGTAAATAATAGGCGCAATAGTTCCGTTCCTCATCGTACAGAGACACCAAAATATCAGCCACATCCAGAATTTGCTTCTGAGAAGACTGACTTTGGAGTACCGCCCGTTCAATAACGCTCTGAAAACCGACGGTTTGAGTCGGTTCCGTATCGTCTATGATGGGAACTTTCTGTTCAAAGTAACTTTCCATGCCGTGTTTAAGCTGCTCGAGATTGGCACCGCAGCCGGAAAGTATGGTCTGGACCTCATCAAAAGCCAAGGCCGCATACAGTATATGTTCCGGAGTCAGGTACTCATGGTTTCGTACCTTAGCCTCATTATAGGCGGCATTTATAATAGCCTGCACATGACCGCTAATCTTCATCTTTCACTCCCCGACATGCTTAATTTAAATATATAATAAATCACCGTAGAATTCCTTCAAAGTTGAGAGAATTTTAAAAAAACTTCCTTAAATGTCAATAATCCCTTGTCACTTAGATTATACTCCTTGCTTTCATAATATGAAATTTATTTAAAGCCGTTCAATAATACACCGGAGCGGAAATTCATGCTTCCGGGCAAGGGCATGGACCTGCTCGACCTTGGTTTGGGCTATATCCCAGGGATAGTGCCCCACGATGCCCCGTCCTTTCCGGTGTACGTCCAGCATGATACGATTTGCGTCTTCCTGGTTCTTATGGAAGATATTGACGAGGACACTGACCACAAAGTCCATGGTGGTATAATGATCATTCAGGAGTATTACCCGGAATTCTTCGGGTTCCTTCAGTTTTTCCCTTTTTTTGGTATTTACTTCCGTTCCGTTTTTCAAATGCACCGGCATACTGCCACCCTTCTTCTCCCCCGTAATTATGTATCCTTAGGTACTTGATATTCTCTACGTTTTATACTATATTATAAATTGTAAATCAGGAATAGGTACTCTATTCAAATTTCCGGGCCCATAGCTCAGTTGGTTAGAGCTGCGGACTCATAATCCGTAGGTCCCTGGTTCAAGTCCAGGTGGGCCCAAACGTAAGTACTTGCGGTACAAGGAATTAAAATCGGACCTCATTTTTTCTTTTGTTCTGGAAATAGCCATGTTTGACGAAAAGGCAGCCGCCTCACGGGGCCATTCCCCGTGAGCGCAAGCGAACCCTCTTAGGTTACTGCTGCCACTTCAAAGCCGGGTAGCCGTCGCCGCCCATCTTCCACACATTACTAAAGTCCCAGCCGATTTCTTCATAGACAGTCTGAGCCGGTTTTTCAACACAGTCCTCGCCGTCTACTTTGTCCACGCCTTTATCCGCGGCATAGGAGGTGCCGCCGGTTGGGGTCAGGCCGGAATAAGCCATGTTGTGAGATAAAGCCGCAGCACCGCCGGTGTTTGTGGCGGAGATACGATGAATCTTGTTTTGAGTGTTTGTCGTAACCGATTCAATTAACGGATTGAACGCGACGCAACCGGTGATAGCGTCGGTCATCGCACTGGCGTTTAAGCCCGCAATGCCGCCTATTCCGGTCAGCGTTGCGCTTGTGTCGGTTGTTGAAACCGCCGCTATGGAATAGCAGCGCCTGATGTAGGTGTTTACCTGGTTCTGGCCCACAATACCCCCCGCGTTGTTAAAGCCTTGTACTATACCGCTCGACCAGCAATCCTCAATACGGGAATTGTGCCCTAGGTACTGTGAGTTATAACCGGCTATGCCGCCGACATAATCGTTTGCCTTATCGGCGATTACCGTTCCGGTAAAGTAAGACTGGGCGGTTAAGGCCCCGTAATAGTTATACCCGACGATGCCGCCGACATAAGGATAGCCGGCGGATGAGTCTGCGACAGATACGGTCCCCCTCGCAAAGCAGCGCAGTATTCTGGTCGTGTGTTCCAGGGTTCCGTCGCCGTCGCCTACAAGGCATCCCGCAATGCCCCCTGCCCAGGACCAAAAGCCCTTACACTTGGCGCTAATATCTCCGGTAGACGAACAATCCTGTATGCTGCCCTGGTATTCGGTGGTAAACGCGTAATAACTGCCCCCCGCGACGCCGCCGCAGAAGACCTGCGAATTTGCCAACGTGGAGTTGGCAGTCACATTGCCCGTGTTGTGGCAGTCCGCTATCTCAACGCCGTCCTTAAACACGCCGGCAAAACCGCCCACATAACCGTAATACATGCCTGCCACAAGTCCGTTGCCATTCCCGGCGTCAATGGTCATGGTCATGGCGCTGGAGCAGTCCTCTACCACCGTGCCTTTTTGGGCATAGCCTACGATGCCGCCCAAATAGATGTTTTTCTCCGCGCCAAAGGTAAAGCCGCCGCTCAGGGTAATGCCGGTGATTTCCGTGTTTTCGGTATAACCTGCGAGCAGGCCGATGGCCTGTCCTGTTGCCATGGTTGATGTTTGGTTTACCGAGGAGGCTATCGTGAGGTTTTTGATGTCCGCCTTTGCAACGCCGGAACCGCCTCTTACATAGCCGAAGATACCGAGGTATGTTTTTGCCGAAACGGCTGTGCTATCAAAACTCGTCAGGGTTATTGTTTTTCCATTCCCGTCAAAAGTGCCGGTAAAGGCGTTTGCGCTATCGGAGCCGATGGGCGTCCAGTTTTCCAGTTCCAGATCCGCGGCAAGGATGTAATTCCCCGCCAGGGGGTATTCCCCGCCTATCTTTGCGAAATCCTCAACGGATTCAATCAATAAAGTTGAACCATCAATCCGCGTTACCGTAACGGTATAGCTTATTGTTGTGCCGTCTTCGGCCTTTACCGTAACGGCAAGAGGATTTGAGCCGGGCGACAAAGACTTGAGCACCCCGCTGTCTCCGCTAACCGCGGCGGCGGCGCTGTTCGGAACGCCGGTTACGGTGATTGATTCAACGGCGTTGTTTACCACAGCGGTATAGCTTGTTATTTCGGAACTGAAAGCGGGTGAAAGATTCCCTGCGCTGATGCTCAGAGATTTTAGTGTTGCGTCCGAATCAAAGACAGGCGGGGTTTCGCTCGCCGGCTGTACGCAGGAATAAAACCACAGGGCGCATAAAAGGCACAAAAGTGTTTTTTTCATAGCGTCACTCTTTTTCATATTCATAGCACTCCTCGAATTTAAGTAAAAATACTTACTCCGGTGATGACCAGTAAAATGGTGCTGCAACACCCATCGTATAATACAAATCCCGGTGGTCAGCAAATTTCTCAATCGCATCATCCAGGGTTAAGGTCTCCTGGTTACTTCCAAGCTCGCTGGTAAATCCGTTTGCGTTTCCCATCTCTATGGAAGATTGAAACACAAGATCCAGGTAATACACCGCCTGGAATCTCGCGCCCCGTCCATCCGGGGGGTCTCCGCTGAAATCCCATGCTCCTGTGGGAAGGGAACCTTCATGGTACTGTAAAATGATAACCCCGGATGTACTGTCATACTGGCAGACATATCTGATGAAACCGGCGTAACTAAAATCCCCCCATCCCTCGCCATAATCCCCATCATAGGTCAGTTCGTAACGGTCCGCTCCCTGGTCTGCTCCATGGTCCCGGATGATATAGCCGTCATAACCGGAATCCCAATGTCCTATTAAAGCCGGCGGTAATGGGATGCTCTCAACCTGAAAGTCTGCTGCTGAATAGGTTTTGGAGAGGGTACTGGTCAGCCCCGAATAGATGTGCAGGGCCTCGGTAAGGCCTGAGTATTCCGTGCCCATTTGAAGCCGGACCCGTACCAGGTACTGGCCGGGGGTGAGGTTTTTTGTACTGCTGTTGTCGCCCGGTGATAAAGTAATAGTATCGACATCCCCGCCTGCCACCGTGGTTATATACAACCCCGCACTCTGCAGAGCGGACGGTATTGTCAGGGAATAACTGAATGACCCCGCAGCGCCGCCGGTTTTGGGCTTTAGCAGAATGTTCGCCGGCGTGGTTCCTCCGTTGGTTACATTGACCGTTACGCTTCCTTCTGCCGCCGCGGTACCTGTTCCGGTATACCCCGCAGCGCTTATCGTCCACGTACCAGTGTGAAGTTCTATCTCCTCGCCGCCGCCGCTTACGTCAACAGAGTCTTGAGGGACCGGGCCGTCAAAGGTTAGGGTAACCTTGGTAAAATCGCTTGCGGCGGGAGCGACGGTCCGCACGGATCCATCGGCGCTACTAGCGCCATCGCCTATAACTACCGCAACGCGCCCGGTATCCTTGCCGCCGTTGGCGCCATTGAAGAGAGGGGCTTCCTGGGGCGGTTCAAACGTGTTTTGGCATCCCGCAAAACAAAAAAGGCCTGCAATAATGCCAAGATATATGGCCTTTCTGATAAGGTTTTTCATTTGTTCTCCACAAGGGCGAGAGAGTGCCCGGCGCCTCCTAACGCTCCATGCCGCGAAATACCCGCGGCATGGAGCACGTGACCCATCCCGGTTAGGCGGGATGGGCCGGGTTACTGCTTGGTGTAGCTTGATGTTTCAAAGTCACCGGCGAAATCACTTCCGCTGGTTAATATAACATCCTCGAAGTAGTCCGCGTCTTCATCTGCGGGGGTAAATTCCACGGTACTGGGAGAACCACTACTAAAATTCTCCCATTTCACGGCATGATAATATTCTTCATCACAAGCGGCGCCTGCCTCGGTCCCCTTGATAAAGATGTACCCGGAAGTTCTTCCGCCAAGGGATACCGTACCTTTTATTACACCGTGAATGAAAGCCATGTCGCCATCCCCCTCCTCAAACACACCATCTCCATCCAAATCAAGCCACTCCTCCCAGGTGAAAACAGATACGCCGAGGCTGGTGTCTTCGGTTATGGTGAACCATGTACAATCATAGGTTAAAGGTGTCGCGTTTTCGTCAGCTTTCCAGGTGGAGCCCACGAAATTACGCAAAAAGTCTTCATCGGGGCCGTACTCGAACTCATTAAAGACGGTGTACGATGCAAAGTAACTGTTTGCCTCGGTGAATTCCGCCACGGCTTCCGCCAGGGTTGCGGTTGACACTTCTCCGCCGGATTTATATGCGCCGGAGGTGCTGATATACCTAGGACTAACCGTTTTGTCTTTCCACTGAATGGCGTAGTATTCTCCAGCATTAGCCCCGTAGCCGGGATGATCAGTCCCAAACTTGATGTAGATAAAGCCCGTGTCCTGGGTGGTATCGGTGGTGGCGATTATCTGGCCGGAATAGCTTACGTCGGTATAATCATCCATAAAGGAGTCGCCTATCCAGATGCCTTCGCTTTCATCGTATGCGTAGTACCAGTCCTGGTAATTGCCGTCATCTTTGATAAAAAGGACCGAGCCCCAAGAACTATCCACCCAGGTCCCGGTAATGCCGCTCAGGTTGAGGGCCGCCGGTGTTCCGGTTGCGACAGAGCTAAAATCGCCGGCTTCGTCGCCGTTCACCGCCTTGAACCAGATGTAGTAGGGAATGGCGTTGGTGAGGCCTTCAATATCCACGAACGGGTCGGTTATGGTTAGATCCGCGGCGCCGGCTGGGGTGGAGTTGGAGGTACTATAATACACCTCATATCCGGTTACCCCCGGTATCGGGTCCCAGGAGATGGCGAGCATCGTATTGCCGGCGGTTACTTTGAAGTTTTCCGAAGGATCGAAGTCAGCGTCCGTATAGGTTTTGGTGAGATCGCTGGTCAGCCCGGAATAGATGTGCAGGGCCTCGGTAAGTCCGGCATATTTTGTATCCTTTTCGAGACTGACCTGTACCAGGTACAGGCCGGCATCGAGCGTTTTTGAGCCGGTATTGGTTGTGCCCGACGTTAAGGTCCAGGGACTACCGGTGACAGAAGCGCCTTCCAGCGTGGTTATAACCAACTGCGCGCTATCCAACCCGGATGGTATCGCCAGGGAATAACTCAGGGTCCCCGTAGCGCCGCCGGTTTTGGGTTTCAGCGGAAGGGCCGCCTGCGCGGTTACCCCAATGGTTACATCGACCGTTACGCTTCCTTCCGCTACTTCGGTATACGAACTTGTTCCGGTATACCCTTTAGCGCTTATCGTCCAACGGCCAACCGGGAGCGTCACCGAGGTGCTGTCGCTGGTTATATCAATATCCACTTGAGCGACCGGGCCGGTAAAGGAGAGGGTGTATTTGGTAAAACCGCCTAGATTGGGAGCAACGGTCCGCATGGACTGGTTGGCGGCGCTATGGGCGCCGTCGCCTATAACTACCGTTACGCGCCCCATATTCGTAGAAGGGGAAGCCTGCTCCGATTCCAAAACGTTTTGGCATCCCGCAAAGCTGAAAAGACTTAAGACAATGCCAAGATAGATGGCTTTTTTTAGAAAGTTCTTCATTCTTTCCTCCTAATATTTAACCGTAAAGGCCAGTACCTTAGAATACAACGCGCCGTTTCTTGTACCGGTAAAGGTAATAGAGTGGGCTTGTGCGCTGTAACTAGACGCGGCAAGGACAAAAGAGTTTTCGGTTCCCGCCGCAGTGGCGCTCCCGTCGACATACCATTTCACATTGGTATAATCGTTGGTGGCGGTCAGTGTGATGCTGGTGGGTTTACTTCCGGCGCCGCTCTTTGAGATTACGTTAGCACCGTCGTCTCCGCCTATGACAATAGCGCCGTACCCGATGCCGACACCACTGTTCGGTATGGTAATGTTGTCTGTCTGCCATTGCAGAATAGGATAGCCGTGGGATCCCATCTTCCAGACGCTGGGGAATTGCCAGTCTTGCGCTACGTAGTCTGCTTGCAGCGGCAGGATCGCGATGCTCGCGCCGTCCATTAGGTCAGCGCCATCAGCCATGGTATATCCGCCGCCGTTTGTCAGTATCATGCCGGACCATGCGCTATTGTTCTTCAAACCCACAGCGCTACTGTTTGTGCCTGAGACACGGTGGACTTTGTTTCCAGTGTTTGTCGTAGCCGATGTAATTGACGGATTGAGTGCAAAGCAGCTGGTGATAGCATCGGTCATGGCGCTGGCGTTTAAGCCCGCGATGCCACCTGTACCGGTATGTGTTGTGCTTGTGCCGGTTGTCGAAACAATCGCCGTGGAATAGCAGCGTCTGATGTATGTGTTTATCTGGTTCTGCCCGACAATGCCGCCGGCGTTGTTAAAGCCCATTACCGTGCCGCTTGACCAGCAATCCTCAATACGGGAATTGTGCCCTGTGTACTGTGAGTTATAACCGGCTATGCCGCCGACATAATCGTTTGCTTTATTGGCAATCACATCACCGGTGAAGTAGGATTGGGAGACTAGGGCGCCGTAATAGTTATACCCAACAATGCCGCCAACATACGGGTAACCTGCGGGTGAGTCTTTCACAGATATGGTCCCGCTTGCAAAGCAGCGCAATATCCTGCTGGTGTTTGCCAAAGCCCCATCGCCGTCGCCGACTAAGGCCCCCGCTATACCGCCAACCCAAGTCCAGAACCCGGGCGACTTCGCGCTGATATTTCCGGTAGACGAAGAGTCTTGTATACTGCCCTGGTAAGCGGTGGAGAACGCGTAATGGCTACCTCCGGCAATGCCGCCGGCAAAGACCTGGGAACCGGAGATAGTGCAGTTGGCTGTCAGGTCTCCTGTGTTATGGCAATTGGAAATTTCAACGCCATTCTGAAACAGGCCGACAAAACCGCCTGCGAAATTATAACTCTCCATACCCGAAATCGGGCTGCCTGATCCGCCGGAAACGGCCATCGTCATGCTGCCGGAGCAATCTTTTATCTCCGTACCGCTTTCGGCAATGCCGACAATGCCGCCTATATAAATGACTTTCGTCGTCCCCGTATAGCCAAAGCTGCCGCTCAGGACAATGCCGTCAATCTCCGTGTTTTGGACATAACCGGCGAGGAGGCCGATAGCCTGTCCGGTTGCGGATGTCGCGCTTACCGAGGAAGCTATCGTAAGGTCTTTGATCCCCGCCTTTGAAGTAACGGAGGAGCTGCCTTTTACATAGCCGAAGATACCGATGTATGTTCCGGCGAGGGCATCGTTATGAAAGCTCTGCAACGTGATCGTTTGGTTGTTTCCATCAAGAACACCGACAAAGGGATCATCAAGGGTTCCTATGGGTGACCAGTTTGACAGGGTGAAGCTTGCGGTAAGTTTGTATTTCCCGTACAGGGGATAAGTGGGATCAGCACCTATTTTTGCCAGATCCGTCGCGTCAGCAATGTTAATGACACTCGCCGCGGTGTTTACAGTAACTGTTGCCGTACCGGAGGAGGTATTGTCCGCTATGGCTGTCGCTTTAACGGTCAGGGGGCCGGATTCATTCAGGGCGACATTCAGTTTTCCGGCGGACGAGATGACGGTTCCCGTGTCACTCCCTCCGGTAACAGTCCAGGTTACGCCCTGGGGCGGAGTGTCTGAACCTGCAACGGTGGCGGTAAATGTTTTATTGCTGCCCGGGTCAAGGCTGACAGGCCCTTCGTTTACGGTTACGCTTGTAATTACTGTGGTTTCCGTCGCCGCAAAGGTAATGGTAACCTCGCCGCTGTCCTCAGTGTTGGTTACTGATGTCGCGCCGGTGTAGCTAAAGCTGTCCGCCGCGACGCCGATAAAGGTGAAGCCACTTCTGGCGGTCAGGGTAAGAACGGCTTTATACACCGCGCCGGCGGCAAATATGCCGGTAACGGCTGGTTCGCCGTTGCTTTCTCTCCATGCAAGGGATCCCGTATAATCCTGGTTCTCCGCTGAAGTGCTAAAGGTAGTAACCGGTTTCGCCCATTTTACAGGAGCGGTAACAAGACTGGTCAGGTCAAACCCGGTGCCCACTGCGATGTTAAAATCAGCCGCCGTATAGTCTTTGGTGAGCGTACTGGTCATCCCGGAATAGATGTGCAGAACCTCAGTGAGTCCGGCATATTTTGCGCTATCGCCTGTACCCGATTGAAGCCGGATCCGTACCAGGTATTGCCCGGGATCAAGGTCCTTGGTACCGGTGCTGGTGTTCGTTAGGGTAATAGTATCAATAACAGTGCCGTCCGCCTCGCTTATAATCAACTCCCGGCTTGTCACGGCTGTAGTAGTCAGGGCATAGCTAAAAGTCCCCTGGACGCCGCTGGTTTTGGGCTTCAGCGGGATGTTCGCCTGGGTTCCTTCGCTACTTACCGTGACCGTTACGCTTCCTTCCGCCACGGCGGTACAGTCCGGGTCTTCTCCGGTATAGCCTGTAGCGGTTATAGTCCACTCCCCAACGGAGAGTTCCACCTCAGCGCTGCCGCCGCTTGCGTCAACATCGGCGTGGACGCCCGGGCCGGAAAAAGTCAGGGTGTATTTGGTAAAATCCTCTGTACCGGGAGCGACGGTCCGCGCACTGTCCCCTATAACTATCGCCACGCGCCCCATATTCGTGGAAGAGGGGGTTTCCCGCGAGGGCGCCAGCGGGTTTTGGCATCCCGCAAAACTAAAAACGCCACAGATAATACCAAGATATATGGCCCTCTTAATAAATCTTTTCATTCTTTACTCCTATAAAAAGCGGCGGTATCGCCGCTTACGTTAATCGAAGCAGAACAAAGTTCCGCATTACTCCTATAAAAAGCGGCGGTATCGCCGCTTACATTAATCGAAGCAGAACGAAGTTCCGCATTACTCCTAATTTTTCACCGTAAAAGGTAACACTTGAGCATACAGCACGCCGCCTCTTGTACCGGTAAAGGTTATAGAGTGGGCTTTTGCGCTGTAATTGGCAGTGTTCAGGGTAATAGCGTTGCCGGTTTCCGTAGGATCAGCGGCCCCGTCGATATACCATTTCACAGCGGTATAATCAGCGCCGACGCTCAACGTGACGCTGTTGGGGGAGCGGGCGGCGTCTTTGTAAATGACATTACTGCCGTCGCTTCCGTTGATGGTGATATCACCGTAGTTGAAGTCGGCCGTGATGCCCGCCGTGCCTTTTTGCCATTGCAAAGCAGGATAGAGACCTACCATTTTCCAGACGCTTGAGAAATCCCAGCCCAGCGCTACGTAGTTTCCCTGTACCGGCAGTGTCGCGATGTCCTCGCCGTCTACTTTGTCGGCGCCTTTGTCCGGTGTGTATGCGCCGTCGTTTGTCAGTATCATGTTGGAGTAAGCGAGGTTGTGAGATAAACCAACAGCACTGCTGTTTGTGCCTGAGACACGGTGGACTTTGTTTCCAGTGTTTGTCGTAGCCGATGTAATTGACGGATTGAGCGCGACGCAGCCGGTGATAGCATCGGTCATGGCGCTGGCGTTTAAGCCCGCGATGCCACCTGTACCGGTATGTGTTGTGCTTGTGCCGGTTGTCGAAACAATCGCCGTGGAATAGCAGCGCCTGATGTATGTGTTTACCTGGTTCTGCCCGACAATGCCGCCGGCGTTATTAAAGCCCGTTACCGTGCCGCTTGACCAGCAATCCTCAATACGGGAGTTATTCGGCGCCGCTCTCTG
>JAITNP010000191.1 GCA_031290455.1 Treponema sp.
TATCTCCCATTGACCTTATCCCGGATTTTATTCCCGTGTTAGGATATTTAGATGATTTAATAATATTACCTGTTTTAATATATTTTGTAATAAAATTAATACCCAAAGAAATATTGGAAAAATGTAGAGAAGATGCAAAAGATTTATGGAAAAATGGAAAACCAAAGAAATGGTATTATGGGATACCAATAATAATTATATGGTTAATCATAATACTGTTAATAGTAAAAAATATTGTGAAAAGCGGCAACGTCGCATAACAGGCTGCATACGCTGCACCGCAGTAGCGGCTTGGTGCTTCGTTCGCTAGGTCGCCTAAAGGCTCCCACGCTCACTACGCACACATTTTTGTGCGCCGCAACGCTCCGCGTTGCTTTATAGGCGCACAAAAACGTCGTATACAGCCGGAACGTTAAACGCAATACCCCCTTGACGTTATTGCAAAAATATTGTATAAAAATTTTATTGGAGGAAAAATGGATTTAAATAAAATAAAGGAACAATTTAACTTTATTGCTCAAAAATATGATAACCATAGAAAATGTTTCATCCCCTGTTTTAATGATTTTTATAAAAATTCAGTTTCATTATTAAAATGTTATAATAATAATTTTAAAAACATTGTTGATTTAGGTGCCGGAACCGGTTTATTGACAATGGAAATATACGAATTATATAATAACGCACATTATACATTAATTGATATTTCAAACGATATGTTAAAAATAGCAAAAGAAAGATTCGTCGGATTATATAATTTTAAATTTATTGAAAAAAATTATGTGGAAGAAATACCTGTAGAGAATTGTGATTTAATATGTTCCGCATTATCAATACATCATTTGGAAAACGCTGATAAAATAAAGTTGTATAAAAATATTTATAAAATATTGGACAAGGAAGGGTGTTTTATAAATTTGGATCAATTTATTGGAACATCAGAAGAAATAAATAATTTATACAATGAATGGTGGTATAATTATATAAACAATAGTGGAATAAAACCAGAAGAAAAATCGGCATGGATTGAACGGAAGAAACTGGATAAAGAAAATACAATAAAAGAAACAATGGAATTATTAAAGGAAAGTGGCTTTAAGAATATTGAATGTATATATAATTTTATGAAATTTGGTGTGATAATGGCAATAAAATTGTAAAAAGGGGTACTTCGCCTAACAGTCTGTCGGAAAAGTGATTTTAAAAGCTTTTTGGTGCTATTATAGCATTGTATTGCTTATAAATACGCTGTATCTGGTGGTTGTTCATTGCGGATTAATTCGACAGTTTCAACAGGTCTGTATATGCAAAACGCCTGGCGGCGTTTTGGGTTCCGTTCGGTTAGGTCATTCCGCTACGCTCCATTCCCACGCATCACTCCACCACATTTGGGCGGTTTGCCTTTGTCAATCTCCTGCATTGCCTCTAGCCGAAAAGGGGTCGGTTACTCAAAACCAAAACCTAGCCAAAATCAGACCGCTTCGGCCTGACCGGAGGGCTGTTTTATATGCTCCTTTTCCCGATTTATTTTCAAGAGTGTTTCGACAGCCTTGTTCAACCGGCTGTTCAAAGCCACGGGCTCTTGGGCGCTTTTCCTCCGTAGGGGTTCCGCCTTGCTTTCCTCTGACACATCGGGAGATTCAAGCAGCCTTTGGCAAGGCGTCTTAGGGCTTTTCTCCTAAACTTTCTTGTAGCGGCCTCCTGGCTGGTTCTTCACATCATACAAAAACTGTAAGGCCCGCAGCGCTTCGTTGATAACGCTCTGTTCCCACAGGTTGGCCAGGATAAACACAAAGCCTTTGGTATCTTGCCGGTACTCCTGTTTCAAGCGTGGTCTCCGCATAACAAATAATAGCGTTCTGGCAGATTGTACTGCCTGCATCCCAAATTGCCGGGCGGCCAGGGTTTTAAAATGAGTAACTATCAGGTTCCTGGTATTAACTACCCGCCCCTTAGTCGTCTGGATCACCTCACCCAAAATACCCCTTGGCGTTCCTAAAGGAGATGTCCCGAATCATATTCTCCAAGAGCAGCGGGTCCTGGGGTATCTCTCCCTCCTCGGCCCAGCGACCCAGGATATTGCAGAGGATACGGCGAAAATATTCATGCCGTGGGTAGGAGAGAAAGCTTCGGGAATCGGTGAGCATCCCGACGAACCGGGAGAGGAGGCCCAGGTTCCCCAGGATTTTTAACTGTTCCTCCATACCATCCTTATGATCGCAGAACCACCAGGCGGAACCGAGCTGCATCTTTCCCGGGATGCCGTCTCCCTGGAAGGATCCCATGATGGTTCCCAAGGTATAGTAATCCCGGGGATTAAGGCTGTAGAGGATGGTTTTGGGGAGTTTTCCCCGGCTTTTCAGGGCATCAAGCAATCGGACGAGGTTTTCCGCCACCAGATTATCCCTGACCGCGTCCCCGCCGGTATTCGGGCCGAGGGATCTGAAGACCTGCGTGTTGGCATTTCTCAGGGCGGAAAGATGGAGCTGCATTACCCAGTTCCTATTGTGGTATTCGGCGCCCAGGAAGCGGAAGAGGAAGCTGGTGTAGGTCCCGGCCTCCTCCACAGTCACCCCGTTCTCCGCGAGGGCCTTCTCAAAGATTTTCCCCGCATCATCTTCCCACTGCGTATCCCCTTCGTTTCCGCCGCCATCCCGAAAGGTCAGAACATCTATCCCATGGTCCGCGCTTACACAACCGGAGGCCGCAAACTGATCCATCCGCTCCCGGAGGACTGTCAGCAGATCCGCAAGGGACGTTATGGTCCTCCCCGCACTTTTCCCCAAGCCGCCGATGTATCCGGCAAAAGCTTGCCGTCCAATAGTAAAGATGGGGTCTGGTCTAAAGGAAGGAGATACCTGGGTTTCCGTCTTACCGGAAGTTCTGATCAGCCGGTGCCACTCCAGGGTATCGGCGGGATCATCGGTGGTACCCAGCGCATAGACCCGGAACTTCTTGAGTATCCCGCAGGCGGAAAGTCCCCTATCACTTTTGAGCCGCCGGTTGGCCTCTTCCCAGATTTCCGGGGCACTCTCCCGGTTTAAGGGTTCATGGATATCAAAATACCGCTGCAATTCCAGATGAGTCCAGTGGTAGAGGGGATTTCCAATGGTCCGGGGGATCGTCTCCGCCCAGGCGATGAATTTATCGTAAGGGTCCGCGTCCCCGGTGATGTACCGTTCATCAATTCCATTGGCCCGCATGGCCCGCCATTTATAATGATCCCCTGCCAGCCATACCTCGGTCAGGTTTTCGAAACACCGGTCCTCTCCAATGTCCTGGGGGTTGAGGTGACAGTGGTAATCAAAGATCGGTTCATCCGCCGCCGCTTCATGATAGAGCCGCTGGGCGGTCTTGGTAGAAAGTAAAAAATCCTTATCCATAAATGGTTTCACAAAGTCCTACTCCTCATTAAATAGATGTTACCGCTGAACCCGTCCCGACGCGTCGCCCCCCGCGAGTTTTTGTGCTTCCTCCACCGAGACCATGTTGAAGTCCCCTTCAATAGAATGTTTGAGGCAGCTTGCGGCCACGGCGAATTCCAGGATTTCCCCAGAAGACCAGTTTTGGAGGCTCCCATAGATGAGCCCCGCCCCGAAGCTGTCGCCCCCGCCGACACGATCCACAATGTGTACCGGGTACTTTTTGGAGCAGTAATAGTCCGCACCGTCGTAGAGCATGGCGGCCCAGTTATTGTCGTTGGCCGAAAGGGATTCCCGCAGGGTGATGGCGACTTTTTTGAAGCCGAAGCGATCCGCTAAGGTTTTGGCGACTGCTTTATAGCCCTCATAGCTTAGAGACCCGGAACCGATGTCGGTGTTTTTCGCTCTTATCCCGAATACATCGGATGCGTCTTCTTCGTTGGCTATGCAGACATCCACATAAGGCACGAGTTTTTCCATAACCTCACCAGCTTTTTCCCGGGACCAGAGGTTCTTCCGGTAATTGAGATCGCAGGAGACCCTAAGCCCCCTGGCTTTGGCGGATTTAAGGGCTTCAAGGGTAATGGCCGCCGCATTGTCCGACAGGGCAGGGGTGATCCCCGTAAAGTGAAACCAGGAAGCGCGGTCTGCCGGGGACACGCCGCTAAAAATAGCGTCCCAATCAAAGTCGGCGGGCACGGCATCCGCGATAGCCGAATGGGCGCGGTCATAGATGACCTTGGAGGCCCGCTGGGAAGCCCCCTTTTCAAGGAAGTAGATCCCAACCCGGTTTCCCCCCCGGACTATTTTGGAAGTGTCCACCCCGAATTGCCGCAGGGCATTCACTGCGGCCTGCCCGATTTCATGCTTGGGGAGTTTTGTGATATATGCCGTGTCAACGCCGAAATTGGCGAGGGAGACCGCCACATTGGCTTCCCCGCCGCCGTAGGTCGCGCCGAAGGACAAGGTCTGCACAAACCGGTAGTAGCCCTCAGGCGCAAGACGCAGCATGATTTCCCCAAAGGTAATTACTTTGCTCATATATCCTCCATTTTCCGTCATCTTCATGGGTTTCAATATGGTACATGATGAGGGAACAAAGGTCAACAGGAAGCGGGGAACTCACCAGGGCTTCCATCAGGGCATTGCCGATGATCTTGTTACAATGTTACTCCATTCTTAAAAATCGCTATCTCGCGGTATCCGTTTATTTCATTCCGGGTTTTTGGGGCCAAGGCGGGTATTACTGGCGATCTTGATAACCGGCGCCGGCGCGCCCAGGGGCGTACCGCAGCCGGTAGTAAAAAGGATAAGCTGCGCTCCCGCCGCGGTCATAGCGGCTGTCGCAAGGCATGGTCCTCCATATTGTAAATCTTTGAGTATTTGAATCGGATTGCTTCAGTTAAGCGAAGCCAGCCATATTTAATGGGCTCTTCCGGCTAACCTATGGGTAAAGATCCAGTCCACCGCAATAGAAAAGTATAGAAGTACGGTAGTTTTGGAAGCTTCTAAAGCTGCAGGCAGTAGCTTTTATATGCTGAATAACGCTGTTTATACCTTCAGCAAAACTGTTTGATGATGCGTCCAATACGTTATGATATTTTCAAAATGCCTCTTGAGCATTTTGGCGACCTTAATAACCGGAGCTAGTTGGGAATGTGTTGCCGAGAAATACCACTCCTTAAATAATTGACGCGCTGATGCTTCGTCCGTACATTCCCAGAATTCCTTTAACCGTTCCCGCCTGTGCCAAGCGCGGTTCACATCAAGCTGTTTTTCCGTCAATTCCTCAAATGTCGTCTTTTGTTTCTCACTCAGGTTCTCCTGATTTTTTAAGAATATATATTTCGTCCCCACCAACGTTTTATCCCCCGCCTTATTAAGCGCTTTGTTTTCTGTACGCCTCACCGAATCTACCGCGTCATTCATATATTGCATGATATAGTAAATCTACTAAATATATATCAACTTAAATACTTATAAATTGCGGTTTCAAGCAAGTCATACATTGGAGCGGTATCACGAAGTTCCCTTTTCATATTCGCCCATGTCTTTTCA
>JAITNP010000085.1 GCA_031290455.1 Treponema sp.
GTAGTAGGAAGTGTTAGCCAAGAGCAAGGGTGTCCATCGTGAGGTGGAATCTGAAGGAAGCTGGAGGCAAAGTTCCGAGCTGACGAACAGGAATCGCATATAAGGCAGTACAGGGCGGATGAGCTTGCCAAACAAAGCAAAGTCCAATACTACCCGAACCCTGGAATGTAGATGCGGCGGCCACATGGAACGAAGGTTACTGGCTCTTACCTGGGGAGATCTTGCAAACACCTTGTACGGCGACTGACGACTGTCCCGCCAAACAAGAACCCGCGCAGTGATGCGTGGCTGAATTGCAAGAAGTCAGCAGAGGCCATAGTATCCAGTCAGTGATGAAAATGGGAATGATGGGACGAGTAACAGAAAAAGAATGTAACCGCAGAGGACACGGAGGAACGCAGAGAAAACCAAAGATTTGAAACAAAAACTCCGCGCTCTCTGCGGTTAAAAATTCGCTCCATGTAATGGTCCACAGTTTAGTGCTTGACTGGATACTAGTTTATCTTACGGAGCTGCAATATGTATGGCGTGGCACCCCAAGCAGGGTTTGCCGTGTAATTCTTGGCCGCGTAGAAAATCTCGCCCCCTGCACTCTTGAAGGTCTTCATGGTCCGCACCGCCGTTGTATACGAGCTGTCCGTTGCGGCGCTCACCACCGCGGTCCCGTCGGTCGCCGTTGTGCTTGTCGGGTTCTTCAATACAAGAACACCGTTCATGCTGTTGGTTGTTGCAGTACCGGTATCATTGCCATCGCCATCAAGAGGTTGCTGCCCAGAAGAAACCGTGCCGGAAAGTACGTAGTAATTATCCGTGTCGGCCTTCCGATGTTCCAAATTCCAAACCATGCCTAAGGTATGCTTGGTCGAACCACCTCTGCCAGCTATGTTCCACGTAGTAATAGTGAAGACTTCCGTAGCCGCCGCAGTAGTCAGGTTAATGCTGAACACCTTCCCTACTGACGTGCCTACACCGAAGGCATAGGCCGTATTGGCATCTTCCGCATCAAACGAGTAACCCCGCACGGAGCCGGAGTCGCCAGTATCGGCGGTCCCCACAACAGTCGGCGCGCTGGTGCCGTTCCATTTCCATACCTTGACTTTTCCGGGAGCAGTACCAGCCTTGGATTCCAGCACGTACTTGCCGTTGGAAATAGCCCAGTGGGGCGCGATGCCGTCGAGAGTGCCCTCCTTTTCGAACGAAAGTTGGTTATTCTCGTTCTTAATCTTGAAAATCCCAGTGCCGCTGTTACCTCCGGCGATAAAGTAATCACCCCAGGTGGATACGAACAGCAGGGTGTCAGTACCGAGAGCCGGATTAACTGCCTTGGTGGTACCGGCGATAAAGACCGGGATATGGATAGCCGCAGCAGAGCCTACAACATCATAAATGCTGATGAACTGCTGTGCGCTCGTTCCAGAAGTGATCGCGTCAACCTCGGAAGCAACCGCCAGGTATTTGTCCCCCAGAGAAAACCCGGCGTCCCGGTGGTGGAGGGGCTCCGCGTCCTTCCCTGCCGCGGGGCTAAACGCAAAACTCTTGAGTTCCCTCAGGGTTGCCGCGTCATAGACCTTGAGGGACTCCCCGATGAAGGTCTCGTATCCTACTTCTTCAGCGATGATAAGGGCTATTTTGCCGTTAGCGGCGGTCTGAATCGACACGTTGCTGTCGAGTGCCGACCCGGTCAGTTGTATGTTCCGGGTGTTGACGTTGACGGTGTTCAGCCTGAACCCTCCGTTTGACGCGGTTTTTCCAATATAGCCGAAGGTATTATTGTCCACCCGCAAATACTGGCGCTGGAAAGCCCGTCTATTACCGGAAAATACACCGACGTTTCAGCACTGACCGATGATGATGTATTGTCGTCATCCGTAGAGTCGTTAGGACAACCCATTAGCAAGAATGCTCCACATACCAATAGGCAGAGGATCCATAAATGTTCCTTTTTCATAAACACTCCTTAAAGTTAGTTTAATCTAATCTTGTAAGTATAATATAACTTTAATCTATTGCTGTCAAATGAATTCGTTCAAAAATATGACATTTTCGAACAGCCTCGGCTCATAAATTAATTTTTTTTCATTTCAGTGACATTTAAAGAGGAAAAAATGAATTTTCGTATGTGGCTGGATTTTTTTGCCAACGTGGACCTCTTCATGACTGAGACCTGCAAATACGCGATGGGTATGTCAAGGATTACACCAGGGAGGAAAAACGCTGCAACAGTACCCATTACACGCAGTTTTCCTATCGGGGAGATACGCTCTGCGGCGCTGATTTGCTGGACAACCTGGAAGATTACGGGGTGATAAAAACGAACTGGTGAAAAGGCTCCTCTGAAGGAAACATCGTTACACCAAAGGCCATATTCCTTTGGTACAATTTGTATCTTCAATGCGGAATATGCGATGGAGATCGTGGCCAGCTAATCAGGAGCCTTTGGGGGCAGGAAAATCCCCAGGACGCTCACGCTCGGGTTTTGGTACAAGCGTGGTATATTCCGATAGGACGCACCTTTCATTCAAATACCACGCCGAGCCAATTGCTGATGTCGCTTACGCTTTGGCCGATGAGTCCTAATGCAACAGGGGCGGTGGTTTCTGCCACGAGCCATTGCTTGTTCTGTAGATCGAACCGAGCACCGGTTCCTGGTAGATCCGCAAGGCCCATGGCGTGGCTGTAGTCCCGGGAAACCATAATCGCCGCAGGGATGTTTGCCTGTTCCAGCATGATGGCCCAGAGCAAGGCCCGGCTGTCACAGTCCCCCCGGCCTTCTACGGCAGCGCTTACGAGGTTCACAAAATCACTGCCCATGAAATCCCGTTCATAGGTAAACGACTGTACCCAGCCCAAGGCTTTTTCAGCAAGTTTCCGGTTCTCCGATTCCTGGGTATTCCAGTACCGTTCCAGGGCAAAGGCTGCGTTGGCAAGACGGTCAAAGGAATCTCGGTAGATAGCCCGGTAAAACCGGGTCCAGGCTTCTTGCCACAAGGGAGAAGCGGCATAGCGGCGGAGTACCGCGAATTCCCGGTCCACCAGGGCTTGGGCAGCTTCCACGTCATGCTCGGCGATCAGGGCCTCCGCCGTACCCCCCGCGAGGCGTACCTGCTTTTGCTCACCCCGGGGGTAGCTAAATTCCGTGATGGGGCCGGGAGCGTGACTATCCAAAGGGGTTGGAATAATGGAATCCAAGGCGGAAAGGAAGACCCCCTGTAAATCCCTCCGTTCCTCGGGACCATAGGCCAGGGCGAGGAGAAGCGGTTTTCCATTTCCCCGGGTATCTCCCTCCAATTCAATACAGAGGCCCCACCCTTGGGAAGCGGCTCGATTTCCACTCCCGGGTCTTGAAAACTGTAATGCCATGAGGGCCGCTTTTTTCGTGCGGTACTCAAAAGAACTGATTTCCCCCCGGTTGTTCAAACGCCTTTGCACATCCTCCGCCACGGCTTCTACCGAAGGGTAGGTATCCCCGGCATAAACCACCAGGTCCAACAAAGCCCCCTCGGGGGAACGAAAGGAAAAGCGGTTCTTCCCATCCCCTTCTGAAAATTGGTATTCCTCAGGCGGATCAATCCGAAAACCCCATCGGGAGGACAAAAGGGGCGAAGCGCCGAGTAACACCGGAGCAACCGGTAAAAAAAGCGCCAACCCCAGAACCACGCAGGCGCCGGACCGAAAGAACAGAGCCGGATTTTTTTTTGTCTTCATGCTAGTATCATACTATAAAGGGCTGAAGTTTTGAACTATATTCCAATGCTTTTTGAAAATGACGATTGTATCGTCCTCAATAAACCCGCCGGGCTTTCGGTGCAGGGAGGGAAACGGGTCGGGATATCCCTGGATACAATCCTGGGGGAATGCTGGTCCCCCCGGCCACTCCTGGTTCACCGGCTTGACAAGGATACCTCCGGCGCTATCCTGGTTGCCAAAACCAAGGAAGCCGCCGTGCTGTTTGCCGCCCTGTTCGCCGGTGGAAAAGCAGGCAGCCGGGGAATGACCAAGCAATACTGTGGGGTCTGTGCCGGCAGGCCCGGGATGGATACTGGCTGTATACGGCTCGATCTTGATATCCGGGGAAAGGTGAAACCCTCCGAGACCAGGTATAAACGGCTTTCAGGTGGCCATGATTTTTCCTTTCTGGAGCTTGAACTTGGCACCGGCCGGATGCATCAGATCCGCCGACACCTTGCTCACATCGGGAATCCCATCCTGGGGGACGATAAATACGGGGACTTTACCCTGAATAAGGAACTGCGTAAGACCCGGGGGCTTAAACAGCTCCTGCTCCATGCTTCACGGCTGGTCATCGACGAAGGGTTGATTGGCTTTCCTCTGGATATTACCGCACCCCTGCCGGAATATTTCCAGCCCTGGACCTGATCGTGCGGCAGCAATGCTTAGTTTTGCGAGATCCGGTATCCGGTTTTAAAATCGACCAGACTTTCCAGGGACTGTCCTTTCATGAACCGGGCCGCGTTCTCCAGATTGAGTTTCATGATATAGTGACCGGTTTCGGGTAAATAACGCCCTCCGGCAACGTGGGGAGTGATGACCGCGTTTTCAAGCTTCCAAAGCCGGTGTCCTGGGGGCAATGGCTCAGGATCCGTTACATCCAAACCTGCGCCATCCAACGCGCCGGATTCCAGGGCATCACAGAGGGCCTCCGTATCAATGGCAGAACCCCGGCCATCGTTGATAATAATGGCCCCTTTTTTCATTTTGGCCAGTTGTTGCCGTCCGATGAGGCCCATCGTGTTCTTTACCCCAGGAACTATCAACGCCACAATATCGGCCCGGGGGAGCGCTTCCTCCATCTGCCCGGATACAAGCAATTCATCCACATAATCAGGCTTGGCATGGGCGGTACGGCGGACCCCAATAATATATGCTCCCAGGGCCTTCATGCGACGGGCATAATCACTGCCAATGTCCCCAAGGCCGACCACCAGGACCACCGCTCCCTGGATACTTTTTACCTGACCCCGGGGCTGCCACCGGCATTCCCGTTGTTCATCCCGATAGAGGTGCAACTTTTTCATCAATGCAAAGGTAAGCCCTACCATGTGTTCCGACACCCCATGACCATATCCACCGCTTGCATTTGTCAGCAACACCGTACTTCCCAGCTCTCCGGTAACATACCCATCAGTTCCGGCGGACTGGAGCTGCAGCCATTTTAGATGAAGACAACGGCGCAGAAAATCGACCGAAGGGTTTCCGAAAATAATAACCGTCTCCTGCGCAACCCCTTCATCAATATGACGGGTATCATTACCTTCATTAAAGATAACCTGAATCCCCTGCAAGGTTTCACGCAGTTGATCCCTAAAAGCCGAATCCGTTTCAAACAATACAATCGCCTTTGCCATGTACTTATCCTCACCTTAGATATACAATCATTTCTTTACCAAAAACATACAAATTATTCCTGCCTGCCAATTGCCAATTCAAGGCAATATTCTTTCAGATTCCGCTTTTCGGTATTTATCTCAATGCCTATCATCGCAAGGTACGGGGCGGCAGCGTACTTTTCCGCGTAGCCCCGGTCTTTGATCTGCTGCAGGGCGGTCTTGACCGATCCGATCTTCAGCTCAATAACATAGACATCGCCGTGGTATTCCAGAACCAGATCGCTGATCCCCCGGCTGGTCCACTCTTCCGCGTGAACATGCAGTTCACAGGCCCAGAGGAGGGTGAGCAGCACCGTGTGGTAGTAAGCTTCCTTTTTGGGGTACTCATTATCGTAGAGCTTCCCCGGTATGTTCGCCAGAGTCCGGTTCATCGCCTTAAAGACCGGCTTAAAATCCCGTTCCCGCAGGCCCATGATGATGTCCCGGCGCATCACCGACCGCTCCTGAATAGCAACATTGAAAGAACTTATCAGCAT
>JAITNP010000090.1 GCA_031290455.1 Treponema sp.
TTCATCAATACCGGTCAGGATAAATACCATGTCGTTGAGAATATTGGTTTCCCCTTCACCCAATTCACCCGATACCTTGGTCGCCACCGGGATTACATCCATGATGGTATTGGTAAAGACATGCCGTTTGTCCGGGGTAATGACATCCATTTCAAGCTTCTTAACGAGGGGGGCCGCCTTGAGCGCATCTTCCACGAGATTTTCCCGAATGGTCAGCACACCCTTCTCAAAGGAAGTCGTTTTCCCCAGTTTAACCTCTTTGACGCTGAATTCCCGCTTGACCAAAGTTCCGAGAACCTTGTCTTCAACCGGTTCCACACTTTGGCTGGCTCCACCGGGAAGCTGGGTAACACCGCCACCTAGCACACTCAAAGCGCCTAGTGGCAGGGTCATATTCAGCCCTACAATTTGCTGTGCTTCAATATGAAGCACTCCTGCTTGTGTACTCACATTTATTCCTCCTCCTGATTTTGGTGCTATCGCATGAGCCTGTTCCGCCGTTTTTGGGGTGGCTATTACACCATCCAGCATAGCGGCAGTAAGACTGGTTAACCCATCAACATCCCGAACGAGTGTCGCGCCTACCACTTGGCCAATAGTCAGCGTGTCGGGCGTAACCGTAATCAACCCCGATTCTTCCATGTCAGGAAAGATACTGGGGTCCTCCAAGTCCTTAGACGAGATAACCGTTCCCTTCGTCGTACGGCAACAGACAATTGCCGGCGAATCCTTGAATTGGGCAGCCAATTCACTTGTAATCGACATCCTTAACCTCCATAAAAATTTTAAAAACTCTACTAAACCGCAATTGAACTACACAGATTGTAACCGCCGAATTAATGCATGGCCCACCGTCCGCATCACATGGTCGGTGCAGTGGTACACAGGGATATGAAGCTTAGGCGCCACACACATAACCGTATTGGTACAATCGCTGCAATTACTGATGAGAATTGCCTGGGCGCCTTTTTTCCGTAATTCCAGAATCTTTTCGGCTTGTCCTGGACAGTTACCCGGATCCTCGCATTTAAGCGCACCCTTTATTTCTTGAGCCTGTTTACAGCGCTCAACCCCCACGACCACAGCCTCCATACTCGCGGCAATTTCCCGCAAGCGTGCCTCGTTTCCGCCACACGCGCAGACAAGCAAACCCAGCGGCCGTTTTTCACGGGGAAATTCCATCGTTACGATAACGCCACCGGTCGTCTTGGTGATAACATCATCCGGCGTAGCCCGCTTTCCAGTAAACGGCCCCCCCTGAATAATCTCGCCGTAGTTACCGTCAATACCCCCTGCCCTTTCGATCAACGTACGAATAGGGGTACCGATAGGAACATCAAAAAACACCTGAGAGGAGGTGCCTGATTTGAGTTTTCCTACAACAGTAACATGTTTTGAGATAACCGGCCTGTGTTCTTCGACCGCTTCCGTAATACGGGACAGGGTCTCCACATTCAACACCACTGCCCCAGCAGCAGAAGGAAGCTGATCAATCCCCAGCAAGGTTCCCAGCGCGTCTCGAATAATAGCACGCTCCTCCCCCATAGGATACTGATCCCGTAGCAGGAACACTTCAATTTTATCGGCGCTATTCGACGCTTTTTTAAAAGCCTTAATTGCCGCTCCATGTTTCCCTTTAATCGCCAGAATACCCCGTGTAGCTCCTGTGGCCTGCATCGCGTATTTAATACCCCGATAAATCATGTCAGGGTGTTCTTCGATTTGTTTAATATTGTGCGCGAGGAGCGGTTCACATTCAGCAGCATTACCAATAATAGCCCCCCCTTCAAGCTTGGTTGCTAACTTTACATGCGTTGGAAACCCCGCTCCTCCCATGCCGACAAGCCCAGCGGCCTTAACTATATCGCCAACAGAGCCTTCTCCCGAAAGGGGATGGAATCCTTTTTGTTGCGTACTGGATTCCTCAATTTCTATATATTGATCGGTGATGTCTTTCACCTTCCCGGAAACACTGGCATGAAGATTCGCTCCCATCCCAGCAACTTCAGCAATCACCTGTCCGCATCCTACCTCATCGCCCTTAGCAACCACTGGTATACCCGCCCCACCAATGTGTTGCTTGAGTAAAAGCCGATAGACTGTTCCCACTTTTCCTTCCTCCTAACGCTCGGATATTATTTTATACATACCGCTTTTATTTCAATTTCATTATACACGGCTTTTTTAGAAGCGCAAGCATTTTTTAAAAATATTTTTAAAAAATTGTTTACCGTTTGCTGTTTTGCATGGTATGGTAATTTTATGGGAAAAAACGCAAACCACAGGTACGTTGGTTTTCCCAAAATCTATGATAGCCAGAGGTAGGAGGTATAATTGGAAGAACGTGAATCATTATTTGTTAAGGTGCTGAATCAGAGGGAAGTGTTTGCCCTTGCTTTCGGAGCGATGATTGGATGGGGATGGGTAGTATTATCCAGCACATGGATTCTTGGCGCTGGCACCTTTGGAGCGGTAGTGGCCTTTGTCATAGGGGGAGTACTCGTCTTGTTTGTGGGACTTACATACGCTGAATTGACGGTAGCTATGCCTAAATGTGGTGGTGAGCATGTCTTTTCGATGCGTGCTTTGGGGCCAGTAGGGTCATTTATCTGTACATGGGCAATTATTCTTGGTTATGCCGGTGTTGTTGGTTTTGAGGCGTGTGCATTTCCTACAGTTATCCAGTATATCGCACCAAACTTCCTCAAGGGGTATATGTATACTGTGGGAGGATTTGACGTATATGCTTCATGGGTAGGTACTGGGGTTGTGGTTTCCATCCTCATATCGGTGATCAACTATCTGGGGGTAAAACCTGCCGCAGTCTTTAATACGGTGCTAACTCTGATCATCTTGGGGGTGGGCATCGCCCTCATTGCCGGTGCGGCCGTCAACGGGGATACGGAAAATATCAAGCCTTTCTTCGATCATGGAATTAAGGGGCTCTTTTCCGTGGCAATGATGACCCCCTTCATGTTCGTCGGGTTTGATGTCATTCCCCAAGCGTCGGAAGAAATCAATATCTCGCCCAAGAGGATCGGCGTGGTACTGATGTTATCCATCCTAGTAGCGATTCTCTTTTACATAGCAGTTATTATCGCCGTTTCGTTGGTTATGACAAAATCGGAACTTGCGAACTCGCCTCTTGCCACCGCAGACGCGATGCAAAAAGCGTTTTTCAATAGAGATGCCGCTGCAAAGGTACTCATCATAGGCGGTATGGCTGGAATTTTGACTAGCTGGAACTCCTTCTTTGTTGGAGGCAGTCGGGCGGTTTTCGCAATGGCGGAAGCAAAGATGTTGCCGAAAGTACTCGCCAAGCTCCACAAAACGCATAAAACCCCGGTTACCGCTATTTGCCTTATTGGCTTGGTTTCCTGTATCGCGCCCTTTTTTGGACGCTCCATGCTGGTCTGGATCACCAATGCCGGGAGCTTTTCCGTCGTCATCGCCTATATTCTGGTTGCCATTTCCTATCTGATCCTGCGAAAAAACGAGCCGGACATGCCCCGCCCCTACAAAATCAAATTCGGCGGCTTTGTAGGAGGTTGCGCGGTTCTTATGGGTGTCTTCATGGCCGTACTCTACCTCCCAGGTATGCCATCAGGACTTGGAATACAGGAATGGGGCATACTAGGATTCTGGATCATCTTGGGACTGGTCTTCTGTATCAGCGCCAAGATCAAATACGGCTCTTCCTTCGGCATGGCAGAAGGGTTGCTGTGGCCGGTTAAATATAGAACAGGGAAGAATCGGATGATACCGTAAATATGCGGAAATCTTTCACTAACAAAAAAGGCAAAATGCCAAAGGAGTAATGTATGCATTTCGAGAAATTTATTCAGGCTATCGATACTCACACGATGGGAGAACCTACTCGAATAGTAGTTTCAGGGCTTCCTCCCCTTCGGGGGAAATCGGTAATGGAAAAAAAACAGGACATGGCGGCCAACCATGACTGGATTCGTCAGGTGCAGATTTTTGAACCCCGGGGCCACGCCGATATGTTTGGCGCTTTTCTGGTGGAGCCCTGCCATCCCGACGCCGACTTTGGCGTAATTTTCACCGATAGCGGAGGATACCTCAATATGTGTGGTCACGGGACCATCGGGGTATCCACCATGCTGGTTGAAATGGGTTATGTAAAACGGGTCGAACCTTATACGACCCTTGCCCTGGAAGCCCCCGCTGGACTCATCCGCGTAAAGGTGGCTGTGAAAAACGACCGTGTGGAGTCCGTTACGTTTACCAACGTACCGGCCTTTGTGTTCAAGCGGGACTG
>JAITNP010000006.1 GCA_031290455.1 Treponema sp.
GCAACGAACCGAAGGTTCGAAGCGGCGTAAACCCCTATTGTTTTTTATTCCAGTAAGGAGAGGATACGAAATAGAGCCGCGCAAAAAATTGGCGAGGAAGAAACCTGTTAAAAATAATGGAATTTATGAAGAAAAAGAAGCTAACTAGGTACAGTTCTTGCTGGAGGGGGACGACAGTATAAATCATACTATTATAAAGAACTACCTGCATCTTTTAATGAGCCTGCTTAGTTGTCTCAACCCTCCATATTAATCTATGCCGGATACTTAATATCCTCATGTATTAGATATATCACATTAATTTTTGTTTGTCCATAGTATATGTTGAAAAAAAATAGAAAAAACCATATTTTTTTTATTTGTCTATAGAAATACGAAAAAAAATAGTGCCCCTCGATACGCCCAGCCTTTTCACTATGTCAAGGACCAGGATGACGGTGGTAAGCCGGCGGGTATAAAGTAAGACACCCTTCCAGTCTAAGGCGTCTGTTCAAGATATCCTGCCTATCCCTCCTGGAGCAGTTGGCGAAAAATTGAAGCATCTGTTTTCAGCTACCCTGATTATCATCGGGGGCATCTATTGATTTGATACTTTTCCAGGCGGGATGCCGTTCAACAAGCCAGGCAACGTTTCCGGTAACGGCGCTCCTTGATATGTTTCCATGATTTCCCTCCCATAATGAAAATCATGCCAACTATACCTTGTTTTTCAGAAAATTTTAATGCGCTCGCCCTGGGAAAACGCCCGAAGGGGCTTGATAAAGAATTAAGCGGCTTGTATAATATGTTCCGATGTGCCGAGGGCGTTCTTCATATTCATGGGTTACGTTATACATAGCAATAAAAAATAAGTCAATAGCAGAGCACCGGCATTTCAGGGTGAGCGCATTAAAATTATTCCCGGGAAAGAGGAAACCTGGCATGCATTTTGCATTGAGGGTATCCTTATCGCCCCGCTTGCCGTGATGAGTGGCGCAGAGGTCTGAGAAACTTTTGAAAACGTCTCATATTTATACAAAATTTGGTCAAACTATTGCATATCCCCCCTTGAAAATCCGTTGATTTAAGGATATTTTGTATAAACTTTACAAATTCGGCAAATTTGAGGAGCAGGTTTATGGGAGCGAGTGTGCAAACCCTGATAGGCATGGGCGCCTATCTTTTGGTGATGATTGCCGTTGGGCTTTGGTATGCCCGGAGAAGCAACAGCAATCCAGAGGAGTTTTTCTTGGGGAAACGGGGACTTGGTCCCTGGGTCGCGGCCATGAGCGCCGAAGCCTCGGATATGAGCGGATGGCTTTTGATGGGACTGCCGGGGGTGGCGTATTTTACCGGTTCAGGAGAAGCCTTCTGGACCGCCGTGGGACTGGCGGTGGGTACCTGGATCAACTGGCAGGTAGTTGCCAAGCGGCTGCGTACCTATTCCCAGGTAGCTGGTAATGCCATAACCCTGCCGGATTTTTTCAGTAACCGTTTCCATGACAAACGGCGAATATTGATGACCATTGCGGCTATCATGATTCTGGTGTTCTTTTCAATTTATGCCGGTTCCCAGTTCGTAACCTTCGGGAAACTCTTCGGCTATGTCTTTGGCGCGGAAAATTATTACGGGGCCATGGTGATCCTGGGGGCCGCCCTGGTGATGGTGTACACCCTTTTGGGTGGATTCCTGGCGGAAAGTACCACCGATTTCATCCAGGGGATTATGATGTTCTGTGCAATCCTGCTGGTGCTGGTTTTCGGCTTTGTATTTGCCGGAGGTTTTTCCGGTATCGCCCGAAACCTGCGTGATTTTCCCCGGTTTACGGATATTTTCGGTATTGCCACGCCGGTGGATGCTGCGGGTAATCCCGTTTCAGGCGCCGCCGTGCAGGGGGTGATAGACGGCACACCCCGCTTTGGGCCAGGGGCGGATTATTCCTTCCTGAGTATTCTGTCCTGCCTGGCCTGGGGGCTTGGTTATTTCGGGATGCCCCAGGTTCTGCTCCGCTTCATGGCCATACAAAAGACTGCAAAGATCCGGCAATCCCGGATCATCGCGGTGGTATGGTGTTTCATCTCCCTTTTCGCGGCGGTTTCTATTGGTATGATTGGCCGAGCCTACCTTCCAGGGCTTCTCACCACCGCAGGATCCGCAGAGACCATATTCCTCCACTTGGCCCGGGAGTTCTTCCCGCCCCTCATGGCGGGGCTTGTGCTTTCGGGGATCCTGGCCGCGTCCATGAGTTCCTCTGATTCGTATATGCTCATCGCCTCATCAGCCTTGGCGCACGACCTTTTCAAGGGACTCATTAAGAAAGATGCCGGCGACGCCCTGGTGATGTGGGTCGCCCGGATCGCCATGCTCATCGTCATGGTATTCGGCGTGGTGGTTGCCTTATCGGGGAACCAGTCCATTTTCCGGATCGTGTCCTACGCTTGGGCCGGCCTGGGCGCCTGCTTTGGGCCCCTCATCCTCTTTTCCCTTTTCTGGAAGCGTACCACCCTGCCCGCTGCCATTGCGGGGATGCTCTCCGGAGGCATCATGGTTATCTTCTGGAAAGAGGTGATCAGCAAGGCCGGCGGTGCCTTCGGGGTGTATGAGCTGCTTCCTTCCTTTATTTTGTCCTGCGTGGTCATCTTCGTAGTGAGTTTATGCACCCCCCACCCCTCGGCTGCAATTGTAAAGGAGTTTGAAACCGCAAAAACCATAGAGTTCTAAGCATTGAATCGTTATGTCGAAAATTCAGATCGGGACATCGGGATACTCCTATGCCGAATGGGTGGGGCCGGTATACCCGGTGGGAACCCATAGCAGGGAGTTTCTTTCCCACTACGCAGAACGCTTCCCCACGGTGGAGCTTAATTTTTCTTACTACCGGATGCCGAGGGCTGAACAATTGGCAAGGCTTCTGGAAAAAGCAGGTCCAACCCTCACCTTTGCAATCAAAGCCCATGAAAGTCTGACCCATAAGATAGATCCCGCCGCGTGGCAGGATTCGGCAAAGGCTTTTCTGGAAGCCCTGGAACCGGTGCGAAAGGCCAATCGTCTGGAGGCGGTCTTGTTCCAGTTCCCCTATTCCTTTCACTATGAGCCGGAAAAACGGCGGTATCTGGATAAACTCCTGGGGCAGTTTCAGGATGTTCCGGCAGCGGTGGAATTCCGTAATAACCAATGGTACCGTAACCGGGTGATTGAGGCCCTGCGGGAGCGAAACCGTGCCCTGGTATCCCTGGATATGCCCTCCGTGCCGGGGCTTCCCCCGACTCTGGATGCGGTAACGGCTCCCCTGGCCTATATCCGGCTGCATGGGCGGAATCAGGAAACCTGGTGGGGCACTGATGCGGCGGCCCGGTATGACTATCAATACTCCGATACGGAACTGGAAGCCTGGAAAGAACGGATTAAGCGCATTGTCGTTACCGCCGATAAGGTACTGGTCTATTTTAACAATCACCCCAAGGGACAGGCGGCCCAAAACGCCCAAACCCTGACCAGGATGCTGGAAGGGAGTTCTGAGCTTGCAAAAGTCCCGGTGGCCTCATTGCGGTATACTCAAATTCGTCGTATTATCAACCTATGAATTATCTGGAACTTCCCGTATATAAACACAAAGATCTAATCCTTGCCGCCCTTAAGACGAATCAGGCGGTGGTGGTGGAAAGCCCTACCGGTTCAGGAAAAACTACCCAACTGCCGGTGATACTCCACGACGCGGGGTTCACCCAAAACGGCATTATCGGCGTAACCCAGCCCCGGCGTATTGCCGCGGTTTCAGTGAGCGAGTTTATCACCCGCCAGTTGGGAACCACTATCCCTGGCCTCGTGGGATACAAGATGCGCTTCGAGGATAAGACTACCCCGGACACCAAAATTAAAATCATGACCGATGGGATCCTCCTGCAGGAAATGAAACTCGATCCCTACCTTTCAAAATACGACGTCATCGTGGTGGATGAGGCCCATGAACGGAGCCTGAACATTGATTTTATCCTGGGGCTTTTAAAACGGGTGTTGGAATTACGAAGGGAATTCAAGGTTATCGTCTCTTCGGCCACCATCAACGCCCAGGTTTTTTCGCAATACTTTGAGGAATGTCCGGTGGTCAAGATTGACGCCGAAACCTACCCCGTTACCCTCATCTACGATCCCCCGGCAACGCTCTCCGTGCCGGGTTCCGCGCCCGGAGGACAGGCCGCCGTCGAGGCCATCCTGGACAAGATCGATGCCATTGTCGAGCGGATCCTCAGCGAACAACGGCAGGGGGATATCCTCATCTTTCTTTCCGGTGAAAAGCTGATCAAAGCCTGCATGAACCGTCTTACCCGTGGTCCCGCCGCTTCCTATCTGTATTTAGTGCCCCTCTACGGCAGGCTCGGCAAGGAGGAGCAGGAACGGGTCTTTGATCCTGTCCCCCCGGGCAAAATCAAGGTGGTGATTTCCACCAACATCGCGGAAACTTCGGTTACCATCGACGGCATCACCACGGTGATCGACGCGGGGCTGTCTAAACTCAACTACTATAACCCCCGGACCTTTACCTCAAGCCTTGTGGAAGGACCGATTTCCAAGGCTTCCGGGAACCAGCGCAAGGGCCGGGCAGGCCGTACCCAAGCGGGAACCTGTTACCGGCTCTACACCCGGAAAGATTTTGAGAACCGTATCCTCTTTACTACCGAAGAAATTTACCGCACTGACCTTTCCGAGGTGGTACTCCGTATGGCGGACCTGGGGCTTACCGCCTTTGAGGAATTTGATTTTATCGCCCCGCCGAACCGGGAAGGGCTTATTGCGGCCATTGAAACCCTGAACCTCCTGGACGCCCTGGAGAGCGACCGGACCCTTTCCCGGATCGGGAAGCTCATGACCGAGTTTCCCCTGCCCCCCCGGCAATCCCGGATCATTGTGGAGGCCATCCTGCAGTACCCCCAGGTTACCCAGGAAACCATCATTGCCGCGGCCTTCCTTTCCACCCAAAGCCCCTACATCCTGCCATCAGGAGAGGAAACCGACGCCCGCAAGGCTCATCACAGCTTCCGGGACCCCGGAGGCGATTTTGTATCCTACCTCAAGTTGTACCATACCTATCAGTCAGCCAAGAACAAGGTAACCTTCTGTGAAAAAAGTTACCTGGATGAACGGGCCATGGCGGAAATCGTCAACGTTACCTTCCAGCTTGAACAGATCGTATCGGCCCTCAACATTCCCATCCTTTCGGGAGGGCCTACGGAAGACTACCTCTGCGCGGTGGCCCGGGGACTTATCCAGTTTGTCTGTGTCCGGGAAGGCCGGGAGATGTACCGTACCCTCACCGCCGACCGGATCCTCATTCACCCCGGTTCGGTGATGTTCAGGATGGACCCCCAGTACATTGTGGCCGGGGAAATCGTGCGGACTTCCCGTATGTACGCCATGTCCGTTTCCCCCCTTTCAAAAAAGGACATGGAAAAGATAAGCGGCGACTTGTTTGAAGCTCTGGGCGGACGGTCAGTACAATCTGCGTCAAAGGAGCGGACCGCGACCGATGAAACCAAGCCGAAACGGGTGCGGGACTTCACCAATACTATCAAGATTGGAACCCAGGTCTTTCGGATTGAAACGGTTAAAAGGAAGAAGCTGGTTTCCCTGCCCTGGGAGCGGCTTTCCCTGGTGAAGAACACGACGGAAGGCGGCACCCATGGTATCTATAAGAACCTGCGGGGCACAGTTATCCTTGAGGGGACCTATACGATTCTGGGGGGAGAGAAATTGGACCTCATCCTGTCCCTAGCCCCTACCCTGAACCTTGATGCGGTCCTTGACAAGCAATTGCCCCGGAAGGAGCATTTTAACTCCCGGGAAAACCTGGAGGACCTGCTGGGGTATCTGCCGGACCTGGTAACCCCTTGTTTGTGGAAGCCGGGCAAGAAAGACCTGGGCTTCATCTGCCTGCTGACCGACGGCGCGGGTCAGTACTGGTTTACCTGTTCCCGGGGCTTCCACACGAGCCTCAATGAAAGTCTTGCCAGCGTGGAGGCCCTCATTGACGAACTGGGGGAAGATGCAGACATCGAAATGAAGCAGGTGGTGAATCAGACCTATCGAAGGCTTTCGGACTATTTGAGTTGAGCCAAACGAAATAGCAGAAAAGCGACATTTCTGCAAAAACCCGCAGGGGAGGGGGAAGAGCGGGACAGGAAAGCTTTGCTTTCATTATTTTTCTCCCTCCACCACCTTAATCTTTTCCTCACTCAATCCATACCGTGTATACACCAGCGCGTCAATCTGCCTATCCACCGCATCAATCTGCCGAGAGACCACGATCTTGGTTTGCGGGTCTTTCACCGGTTGTTCCTGTTGTTTCAAGTTGAGCATGTGCTTCACCAGTATAACAAGTCTGTCGTACTTGTCCTTGTCAGATTTTTGGGAAAAATCAAGCGATGGAATGGGAAGCTGGTCTAAATTTACTTTTTTGACCTCTGCAAATACTTTTCCTTTTTCGGGGACCATGCTTTGATAAATATAGATCATCAATTTTGAATTTAAAATCCCCAGCAGATATTCATAATTATAAAGACTATTCGTTATTTCTATCTGGGTCCCTTTTTTCTTATCTGTTTTTTTATATTTTTCAAGAGAACCCTTCTGTACCGATGATTTCGAAAACAATCAATGCAAAAATTCCCAATTATTCGCGCTGTCGGGATACTGAGGATTGTGCTTATCAAGCTTGTCATACCGGCAGTAAAAGATACGGGCCATTGCAGCAGCATCCTTACTGTTCGGCTTTATGCTCGTATCATAAACGGCGAATTCAGCGAAATTGCTCAACAAACACAGGGGCATCTTGGCATTCCAGCCATAACGCCGGACCTGAAACGCAGAATCCGCATCGTCGCGGATATGAACCGACGGCTTTTTTGCTTCAATGTAAAACAATCGCTCACTGCCGTTTCGTATACAGTAATCTGGCGCTCTGGTTTGGTTGCCGATACGCACACGGTCTCCATGGATGACTTCTTTGAAGGGTTCGGCATTGCCCTGTTCATTATCAACATCCCAGCCCAGGGCCTTGATGCATTTGTCAAGAAAGTCCCGCCGCATTTGGGTTTCGTTATACAGGGGATTACTATAGCTGTCGTATTGATCGCGAAAGGTATTGACCAATGCACTGACGCTGGTATCCAGCATTATTTCAAGCTCCCCATCAGATATACCCCTTTGACCTTAACGGCTCATAATCCTATTTTATAAGGGGAATCGTAGCTTGTCAATTCTTTTTACTGGGTCTTTCTCTTTGCCCTTCCCCTTGCCAGGGAACCACCTAGTATAAACAGGGATGGTTTTTTAATGGAATATTTTTTATAATCTCTATGTTATAGGAGGACCTTATTGTATGGATGAAAGCAGTTTTATATTAGGGGTTGACCTTGACGGGGTGGTGGGGGATTTTTACAGCGCCATGCGGCGGGTCGCGGCGGAATGGCTGCATAAGCCCCTTGAATCCCTGACCGAAGAGGTAAGCTACGGACTTGAGGAATGGGGTATTGCCGAATATGGCGGGTATGACCGGTTGCACCGTTTTGCCGTAACCCAGCGGAATCTGTTCCGGGATATGCAGCCCATCGTGGATGCCCCGGCGATACTACGGAAACTCTCCAACCGGGGCATCCGGATCCGCATTATCACCCATCGGCTTTTTCTGAAACATTCCCACAAAACCTCTATCACCCAAACCGTGGACTGGCTTGATTCCTACGACATCCCTTATTGGGACCTCTGTTTCATGAATGATAAGGGCGCAGTGGGGGCGCATGTGTATATCGATGACGCCCCGTCCAACATCATCCCCCTTAGAATGCAGGGGTGCAGGACCATCGTGTTCACGAATTCAACTAACCGGCAGCTTCCCGGTCCCCGGGCAGATTCCTGGCAGGATGTGGAGCGCCTTGTGATGAAGGCCCTGGAAGAATGGACCACCGGAACTCTGGACCTGTTCGGCGCCGCGGATTTTCGTGTCTGATATAATCCTCGCTACCATTAACGCCAAATGGATACACCCCTCCTTGGCGCTCCGGCTCCTCAAAGCGAATCTCGGCGAATACGAAGATCGCGCCGAAATCCTGGAATTCGCCCTGCGACAGCCTCTTGCAGAAAAGATAAGGCCAATCCTTGCCGCCGCGCCCCGGATTCTGGCCTTTTCGGTTGCTATCTGGAACCATAGGGCGACGGTGGAACTACTACGCAACATCAGAGAGGAATTCATAAAAGAGGAGTTGGGTGATGGGGTGGCGCTGCATGGGACGAGAGGAAGGGGTGCTATTCGACCGGTTATTGTGTTGGGAGGGCCGGAGGTGGCTTACCTGCCGGCGGAATCTGAGATTATGCGCTATGCCGATTGGGTGGTTCGGGGTGAAGGGGAAGCGGTATTCCGGGAATTGTGCGGCTTATTGCTGGGAAAGTCGCAAGGTGAGGGGGTAGAGCGTAGATATCGGGATTTGAAGGATGGGGATTTGACCGGAGTGATACAAGCGCTGCCATCGGTGCAGAAGGTTTGCGGAAAGTTCATTGATCCGCAACGGGTGGATATCACTTCTATTGATCCAGGGTATCGGTTGTATACCAGTGAAGACCTCAGCCGAAAACTGACATATATAGAAGCATCCCGGGGCTGCCCTTTTGGTTGTGAGTTTTGCCTGAGTTCCCGTGAAATAGGCGCCCAGCGTACTGGGGACCAGGTGGTCCGGGAATTTCCCCTGGGATCTTTCCTGGGGGAAATGGAAAAACTTATCGGCCGGGGGGCGCGGTCCTTCAAATTTCTGGATCGTACCTTCAACCTGGATATGAAGCGGGCCCGGCGTATCATGGAGTTTTTTCTGGATCACCTGAAACCGGGACTGTATGTTCACTTTGAGATGGTTCCCTCCCGGTTTCCCCCGGAACTGCGGGAACTCCTCCGCCGCTTTCCCGCTGGGTCATTGCGCCTGGAAGTGGGAATCCAGACCTTCAATCCTCGCACCGCAGCCCTTATCGGACGGCCCAGCGATCCGGAACGGGAATTGGAGGTAATCGGCTTTTTGCGAAAGGAAACCAATGCCATTATCCACGCCGACTTAATCGCGGGGTTACCAGGGGAGGATTTGGCCTCTTTCGCCCAGGGGTTTGATCGGCTCTGGCGGATCCGGCCCACGGAGATTCAACTGGGTATCTTAAAGTGTCTGCCCGGAACACCGATTATCCGGCACAGTGAAACTTTCGGTATGCGTTATGCCCTGGAACCGCCCTACGAGGTACTGGAAACTGCGGCCCTTTCGGTCCGGGACCTTGACCGGATAAAAAACTTCGCCCGCTTCTGGGAACTCATCGTAAATCGGGGGGCCTTTGCGGATCTTGGCCCTGTGTTTTTTCCCGAGAGGGAGGCCGTATTTGCCCGGTTCATGAACCTGTCGGATTGGCTTTTGCAGCGATTTGGCCGGAATTGGGGGATTGACCGGAAGGAGTTGCGGGCGGCACTGGTACAGTATGGGGGATGATCGATCGCGGCGACTGCCGATTTGGTGCTGGGGGCAACCAACGACCGGGAGGTAAACCACCGGATTTCCCGGGAATGCCAAGAGCAGGGCATACCAGTCTCGGTAGCGGATTATCAGGAGGAGGCATCCTTCTTTTTCCCTGGGGTGGTGGTATCGGACCAGATCATCCTTGGGGTATCTTCGGGCAGGAGTGATCGCCGACGGTAGGGATGCAGAGTAGTGGGCAGGAAAGGTGGGATGGTGTTAAGAATGCTAATATGGCATTAGTGCTAAACTCTTGGAGGAAATTCTGGACTCAGTTGAGTACACACTTACTAGACCAGCAATAAAATAACTCATGTTACGCAAAAGGTATAATTATCCCATAGATGCTAAGTTTGAAAGTGCAGTCTTTCGGCCTGGACATCCTCATCCCACTCAAGGACATCGGCGTAGGTATAGTAAGATTTTTTTCCGCAAGAGACAACATACGCATCCTCCGTTACCCAGTATAGATTATACCGAGAGATTTTTCCAGCTCTAGAGCTCCGTCATGCGGCAGGCGAGGTTTTTTCCCGCAAACCCTATCGCCAGTAACGCTATCCTGCGCTTCGCGCCATTATACCGCTCGTAGTAACGCCGGTCCATGATTTGGGCCATCGCCTTTTTCAAAAGCGGTTCCACCTTCCCTTTTATTGCATATTTCACTTCCGCTATCACCACCCGCTCTTCCCAGGTCCATACCGCGTCTATCCGTCCCTTGTCGGTGGATACTTCCGCCTGTACTTCAAACCCAAGCATATTCAGCCACAGCAGCAACAATGAATGATAGTAGGCTTCCCAGGGGAGATGCAATTGACTGGGAATTTCCGCGAACAGTGCCTGCATACCCCTCTCAAGACCACTTACATCACCGTCAAAAAGCTGACCCATCATGCGCTCACGCATGATAGCAGTATCAGACACCGGATACGCGGCAAAACTACTCGTCAAATATTCCAGCATCGCCGAACGCACTTCTTCATTAGGGACACCCAGCGTATAGATCAGCTTTTCTCCAAAACGATCTTTAATCACCTGCTTTACCGTAAGATAACCAGTTTGGAATAACAGTATTTTAGTGTCCAAAGTCCGGTAATCGAAAATTTCAAAATTTGAATCCTTTATTTCAACAGGTTCCAGCAGAACCTTTACATCATTGCGCTCCTTGATGATGTTGATCAGAAACGTGGGCGTCCCAGTTTCAAACCAGTAGTCTCTAAACACTTTTTTACTAAACAGCAACAGCGTTGAGAAGGGATTGTATACCAGGGTCACCCCATCCCAGGAAAAGCCGTTGTACCAATAACGGATACGTTCCAAAAGATCCTGCCTGCTCCGCCGTTGAGCCAACGCCATCTCATCAATCGCCGAATCAAAGTAACGCTCCAACTCATCCTGAGTATACCCGCACAGCGCGGCGTAGTCAGCATCAAGGGTAATATCATTCAGGTTATTCAACCCCGAAAATATTGACACCTTGGAAAACTTTGATACCCCGGTCAGAAACACAAAACGTAAATGCCTATCCGCGGCCTTAAGAACTTTGTAAAAAGATTGCAGAAATTGCCGGATTTCATCGGTGATTTCATCCGGTTTACCCAAGGCGTCCAGAATAGGCATATCGTATTCGTCTACAAGGACCACCGCCTGTCTGCCGGTTTTCTGGTGCAGAGCCGTGAGCAATTCCTCAAACCGGTTCGTAGCCGACTTCTGATTCAAGGTTATATCGTGAAAAGCCGCTATGTTGCTCAGGTAAATCGCCGTACCTTCCTCCATCTGCCCCGCCGATGTATGGCTGATACTGCTCCAATCCAGGGTGATGACCGGATACCGTTCGTTCCAGTCGATTTTATCTTCTATATATAAGCCCTCAAACAAGGCTTTCTTCCCCTTAAAGATGGCCTCAAGGGTGCTGATAAGCAGAGACTTGCCGAAACGCCGGGGCCGGGACAGAAAAAATACCTTCCCGGCGCTTATCAAACGGTGGATTTCCCGCGTTTTGTCAACATATAAATAACCTTGTTCCCGTATGTCGGAAAAAGTCTGTATGCCAATGGGTAGTTTCATACGCTTCCTCTTAACAAGAGTATAGCATATACGCTTTGGCTATAGCAAGGATGGATCGCGGATCAAGCTCAGGGACCATGGGCCGGCTATGTTCCAAAAATAAGGGTCAATGTTATGATGCAGCCCGGCAGGATCGTAAGCAGGATGTCTTCTGTCTAGCGTAAATTTTAGCGGCATATTGGCCGTTTTCCAGAATATGAACTCGTACTGTCTTCTCCACCGGGTCCACAATCCAGTATTCCCGGACACCGGCCTTAAGATACTTCTGGAATTTTACCACCCGTCATGCCGGGCGTTTGTGGGGGATAAAATCTCAACCACCATATCCAGCGCGCCGTTACAACCCTGTCATCCAGCTTAGAACTATCACAGACAACCACGATATCAGGTTCTACGACCGTATCATCCTGCTGGTCATCCTGAGGGAACGCCGTACCCCAAAGGGCGCGGGGTATACTTCACCGGGCTTTTCCTGTAAAAAATCCCGTAACTGATAAGCTAACTCCATGAGTATCCTTTGATGGACCCATGCCGGAGTAGCCATCATTCATATACATCTCCCCGTCAATGATTTCGGCCCGGACGTCCTCGTTCCACTCAAGGACATCGGCGTAGGTATAGTAAGATTTGTCTTGCGCAAGCAACGGCATGGTCATTCTCCGTTACTCAGTATAGTTTATTATAGAAGGATTTTGCCAGCGCAAGAGGCTATATGCGGGCAATTCAAAGTTTCAAAATAATGGGCGCATTTTTTAGCGCTAAAGCGGGCTTGCGGGATTTCCGCTTCAATCCCTTGCTCGGCGTAGTATTGCAAACAAAACAACACTTTGTGCCATTTCAGCGGTTTTTAATCTTTTTTAGGAGCGGTGAGAAAATGTTGATAATCAGGCACTTTGGTTTCTGTTCAACGGTTTATCGTTACGGTAAGAGTTCCCAAAAGTACCTTACCGGGAAGCGGTCTGGTAGAGCAAATTGTAAATGTGTTTTGAAGGGACCACTATTGAGTACGTTATTAAGTATAGAAAACCTGTTCATTTATTTTGTCAATAAACTCATATTGTAACCGTTCACGGGGTTGTTTGACAAAATTGTGAGCAGTAGAGTAAAATAGCGGTATGGAAGGGAAAAATTTAGTCGAACTGGTTAAACAGCAGGCAGAACTCATCGGGCAGCTTCGAGCAAGGATTGTTTCAATCCACGCGTTCACACATTATAATGAATATAAAAAAGTAAATTATTACTCATGGGTTACAGCTGTCGAAAAGAAGGATGTGCAAATTGAAAATGGTTTATTTACAATAGAGATCAAAAATAAAACATATCCTCATTCTGGATATGCCTATTTAGACTTAACAACGTTAGAAATAGTCGTACTGAATTAAATTATTAAAATTAGAAAAATTCCAGCAGCAGGGTAAAGACGATGATAAGCAGAGAATAGATCTTCGCGCTGATAATAACAAAGGAGACAAGCTTCACCGCGTCAATACTTCCTCCGGTTAAAAGTGGTACTCTGGCCTGACGGGACCAGAGAGCGTGGCAAATGGAGTTCGTTTTGCGAACTCACGTTGCCCAGGCAGTTTTTTTCAGAAAAATATTTCAAGCCGCGAAAGAATATTGCCGAAATTGTATAACAGATATGTGTTTAACTTATGAAGAAAAATATGAACACGGATTCATAGAAGGATACAGAATCGGAAAAATCAGGACAAGCCGGAAAATATTGATTTGGGTTATAAAAATGAAATCTGAATCGTCAGGCAAGCCGAAATCCACATGGAAGAAACTTTTTAAGAAGATTAATTCCGAGTGTGATTGCGCTTTTTTAAATAAAATATTTATGTATCTTTTGGAAGATAAAATCAGTATTGATGAAGTGGAAATTATATATGACACTATTTTTCGTACGGAAGAAGAAATTCGTGATGAAATATATACTATTTATGATAAAAACATGATGAAGAGGACTAAAACATGATAAAAGAGATTAATTTGAATATTATGCTTAATTATCCTGTTCACTGGACAAAACAGCAGGTTTTACGGGATATCATCCAGAATTTTTATGACGATGCGGGCATAGAAAGATTTGGTAAAACATTTCAATATGTGTATAAAGAAAAAGAAATCATGGAGTTATCCATGAAAAGCAAAGGATTTAATTATGAATGGCTAGTTCATATAGGAGCGTCTACAAAACAGGAGATTTCCGGTAAATTTGCGGGATTCTACGGTGAAGGATTCAAAATCGCGGCATTGTGCGCGTTGCGCGATTATCACTGGGGAATCAGGATGCGTTCACAAAACTGGTCATTACAGGTTACTACCCGGGAAAGTATTATCGATGGAAAGAAATTATCACAGCTCGTTTATGAAATTGATGATAATCAAACATTATCTTCCGAAACGGTTTTAACCATAGATAATTTTGCTGAAGAGGATACTATATTACTTAATGATACGGTGAAAATTTTTTATTATCAGGATAATCCACTTATCGGCAAACTGATTTTTAAGAATGATTACGGGGCAATATATGAACGCTCGGAAATAAAAAAACCTGAAAACTACCCTGCTTCTTATGATTGCGGCGGTGAAGGGATCATATTTCTTTGTTTTCAGGCCAGAGGCTCTTTATTTGCTCCCATTGTTATCTGCAATCATCGTTTCAAGACATCGGACAGGGAAAGGAAACAGATTTATCTTGGCACAATACAGGATATAATTCTGGATTTAACTGACTCAATAAACCCGGGCGCCGCTTTTTTCTTATTGGAAAAACTTGAGAAGTATTGGTATGATTATCCTGATAAACAGGATGATGTAAAATCATGGTATTCTGTCGTAAGAAAGTTAATCAGAAAAATGTGTCAGGACAACACAATCACCGCAGAATTCAGAAAATTATACCCTGCTCTTCTTGTCTGCGAAAAACCAAGCAATGTACGAATGCGGAACAGAAAGCATCAGGCTTTAGCATGGAAGAATAATAACGACCCAAATGCGCGACTGGTTCAAGATAGTTTCAGTTTATTAGGTTATAAGAATCTTATTGATGTTTGTGAAGAAGCGGGCGGCTTTAATGTTACGCGGTTTCCGACAGATGCCGAAAACAAATTACTCTCCATCCTCAGAGAAACAGCTATGATTGTATTGGAAGGTTTTATCCCTGATTATCCGCCGTGCTATATTATTGACAAT
>JAITNP010000029.1 GCA_031290455.1 Treponema sp.
TGGGATAGTGCAACACATCTTCCACCCGCTCCATATTGGTCCGCATCTCCTGAATACTCTGGCCCGCCGCTACCAGGGAGTTCACCGGCTGCATAAAGGCGCTCAGAAAACCCTGAAAAGCGAGGAATACGCCGGCAGTCATGCTGCCCTGCATAATCAGATAAGCTCCCAGACCCAGGAGCGTTATCTCCGACAGCTTCTGGACAAGAAAGGGAAGGTTCCCCATGATTTGATTGGTCCTGGTGAATGTTACGGCGGCGGCGTTTGCCGATGCCTGGAACCCTGCCCAGCGTTCAAAATACCCGTTTTCAGCCCCCGACGCCTTGAGGGTTTCGATCATATCAATACCGGCAATCGTGGAACTTAACAGTTTACCCTCATGGGAAGCCTGCACCCGCGCAATGGCAACCCGTTTTTGCGATATAAGCTGCGCCACCGCGATGTTGACGCCCACCGCCGCCACCCCAATGAGCGTGAGAGGCAGGCTATAGCGAACCATGATGATGAGGTAAAAAAACAGCATGACCACATTGAGCGCCTGGGGAACCACGGTATCCAGCAGGGTTACGCTGATGCTCCGGTTGGAAGTCATCCGGGCAACGATATCCCCGGCCATACGCTGGGAGAAGAATTCCATGGGCAGGCGCAGGACATGCCATAAAAACTGACCGCCGGCAATCGCGGCAAACTTGCCCTTCATCTTGGTAAAGTAAACCGTCTGGAGAAAGGCCGCGATAAACCGGATAAACACGGCGGCCACCATGGCCAGGAGCAGCCAGTTGAGCCAGTCCACGTTACGCCCGGACAGGACCTGGTCCATGAAGATCCGGGAAAAGACCGGATTGACCATAGCGATTATCGAGGTGATTAACTTGGCGAGTACAATAAAAACGGCGGGGATGAACATTCCCTTCATCCGGGAGCGGGCAAACCCCCACACGCTGCTCTTGCGCCCCCCCTTTTCAAAGATTTCTCCCGGTTCAAAGGTAAGGACCACACCGGTAAAGGACCGGTTGAACTCCTCCTGGGGTATCTCCACTCTGCCCCGGCCCGGATCATTGATGACGGCCCTGTCTTTTTTGTTTAAATCCACGCGCTCCCATGGAGCGCGACCCAGCGTCTTCACGGTGGGGGATTCTTTTTTGAAACCGCAAAACACGACAAAGTGATTGAAATTCCAGTGGATGATGCAAGGCAGGGGCGTTCCTTTCAACTGTTCCGGCTCCATGCGAAAGCCTTGGGCGGTAAAACCGTAAGCCCGGGCGGCCTGTAGTATGTTTTTCGCGTTTGAGCCGTCTCTCGACACGCCGCAGTCACTGCGGACCTGTTCAAGGGGTACCCATTTCCCATGATAGGCCATAACCATGGCCAGGGACGCGGCCCCACATTCCAGGGCTTCCATCTGCATGATCTGGGGGCACTGAACAACCTTAGGTTGTTTTTTTTGTGGGTTTCCCATAGCGCGTCTACTTCTTCAAAAAGTCGAGGGGGCGAACATGGGCTGTAGTAATCGTAACGGGATACACCAGGGCCCTGTCCCCGGACGTAAAATCTGCGGATGTAAAATCCGAGGACGGTTCAAGGGCGAATTCGACCTTAATGTTCCATTCCGTAAGCCCCATAGCGTGGGCGACATAATCCCCCGGCAGGGTCTGCGCCGCTTCCCGGTACGATTCGGGGATTGCCGCGATTCGCAGCACCTTCGCCTGATGGTCGCCTATCCGGGCGCTCATACCCGGCTGTATACCCTGAGCGGCATTGTAGGGGAGATAACAGACATAGCGGCCTTCCTCATCCGCCACGGCTTTGGCGGAAACCGTGGTGGGTATGGTCGCGGTAGCGGCCCAGAAAAACGCGGAAACCAACAGCATCAGGAGCGCGGCGAGGATTATCCAAATCCCCGGATTGGATACCTTGATATAATCGTAGAGCTGATCCGGGGAGGACACATGCTCTAGACTCTCTTTACGAAAAATACCTTCAGCCATAGCTTACTCCTCCTGTTCAGCGCTGAGGACCCATACATTAATGTAGCGTAGATGCAGCTTCTCGGCAATCTAATCTGCCAAAAAAATTGGCGAGTATCTGTTTTCCCTCGGGGGTTAAGATGGATTCAGGGTGAAACTGTACCCCATACACCGCATGATCCCGGTGCCGTACCCCCATTACTTCGCCATCTTCGGTACGGGCGGTAACCAGGAGACACGCCGGGATAGTGGCGGCCTCTGCTGCCAGGGAATGGTATCGCGCCCCCTGGATGGTCCGGGGAAGTCCGGTAAAGAGGGGACACGCGGTATCTACCGTGATGGTCGACGCCTTCCCGTGCATCAGGGTTTTCGCGTAGGACACGGTGGCCCCAAACACTTCGCAGATGGCCTGATGTCCCAGGCACACCCCCAGGATAGGAATTTGACCTGCAAAAGCGGAAATCACCGCCTCGCAGATTCCCGCGTCCGCCGGCTTCCCTGGTCCCGGGGAAATCACGATATGGCTGGGCCGGAGCACCACAATATCCGCTAAGGTTATCACATCATTACGGACCACCCTGATGTCAGGATTAATGGCCCCGATGAGCTGGTAGAGGTTGTAGGAAAAACTGTCGTAGTTGTCGATGAGTAAAATCATGCTACCTGTTCCCCTGATTACGCACGGAAGAAGCGCCTCCGCCTCTCTCGGCTTGTTTGAGAGCGTTCAGTACCGCCTGCATCTTGTTCTCACATTCCTGGTATTCCGTTTCCGGGACGCTGTCCGCCACGACCCCTGCGCCGGAACGGACAAAGACCTTGCCGTTTTTCTTAAAGGCGATCCGGATGGCAATGCAGGTGTCCATATCCCCTGAAAAGGCGAGGTACCCGATGGCGCCGCCGTAGATCCCCCGTTTGTTGTTTTCCAGTTCGTTGATGATCTCACAGGCCCGAATTTTCGGGGCCCCTGAAAGGGTACCTGCGGGGAGCACTGCGTCAATGGCATCCACTGCGGTCTTCCCTTCAAGGATGCGGCCCCGGACGGTGGAACCGATGTGCATCACATGGGAGAACCGCTCAATGGACAGGTACTTTTCCACGTGTACCGAGGAAAACCGGCTGATCTTCCCCAAGTCATTTCGCCCCAGGTCCACGAGCATGTTGTGTTCCGCCAGTTCCTTGGGGTCCGCCAGGAGTTCCCGCTCCAGAGCCGCGTCCTCTTCCGCTGTCTTTCCCCGGGCCCGGGTGCCTGCAAGAGGAAACGTGAAGAGTTCCCCTGCCTGGAGTTTCACCAGGGTTTCCGGGGAGGCTCCGGCAATTTCGATGTCGTCGCTGGAAAAGTAAAACATATAGGGCGAAGGATTGCTGGTCCTGAGGATCTGGTAGGTGTCAAAGAGGCTGCCTTCCACATCCACCTCCAGCCGGTTGGACAAGACTACCTGGAAGATGTCCCCTTCCCGGATGTACTCCTTGGCCTTGTGCACCATGCTGCAGTACCGGTCCTTATCAAAAAGGGCGCGGAAGGGGGAAAGGATCTTGAGGGGCTTCATCGCAGCAGGCTTTCCCGTTTCAATGAGTCCGGCGATGTGGTCCAGCGCTGCCACGGCCCGGTTATAGTTTTCTTCCACTGCATCGGTTTTGATGTTCACCATGAGGATAATCCGATGCTCCAGGTGATCGTAGGCAATGATCTTATCAAAGAGCATGAGGTCCACATCCTTAAAATGCTCCTGGTCCTCCGCATCCAGGTTCAAGCCGGCTTCGCTGTATTTGATGTAGTCGTAGGAAAAATACCCCACGAGGCCGCCGGTAAAGGGCGGCAGCCCCGGCAGCCGGGGACCCTTGTTTTCTTCAATGATCTGTTTGATGTACGAGCCGGGATCATTGGTGGTAAGCCGGAGGTCGGTTCCATTCTTGATGCTGAGAGACCCGTTGGCAGCGGAAATTTCCAGTTTGGGATCATAGCCCAGGAAGGTATAGCGCCCCCGTTGGCCGGGGTCCTCCAGGCTTTCCAGAATGAAGCACTGGCGGCTCAGGTTCTTGAGGATCCGAAAGGTCTCTACCGGGGTTCTCGAACCGGTGGGCAGGGACAAAGCAACCGGTACGGTCCGGTACTGTTGAGTATAGTGGCGCACCTGTTCCAGGTTCGGTTCATAGGTCATGGTTACTCCTTACATGTGTCTCGGTTTCTTTATATAGTAGTACCATCATGAATTTGTCAATCACCAGAATTTACTAATTTGATGTTTTTATAAAGGGTTAATTGGTTCCGGTCATTCGTCCTGGCATAGATTATCTTATCCATCATCTTTCTGGTCATGTAAATTCCAAGCCCACCTATCTTGCGCTCTTCAATACCGACCTTTATGTCAGGGAGGGAATGTTCCAGGGGGTTAAATGTCACCCCCGAATCCTCAAATTGCATGACCAGTTGCGATTCCCCCACCGCCACCCGTATCAGGACCTCACCTGGCTGCCCGCGATAAGCGTACCACGCAATGTTCACGAAAAGCTCCTCCACCACCACGGCAACCTGATTACATACCTTCATGGTACAATGCCCTTGTTCCAGGATGTCTCCGATCCATTCCAGGAGTGTATCCAGCTCGTCAATTGACGCGGATAGTCGTAGTTCTTTATCAAAAGTAATCATAGTCATATAACTCCTACACTGTAGCATCAGCATCGTAATGTCATCTGCCTGCTCTGCGCCGTTTGCAAATACCTTAATGGCATCCAGCATGGCATTGATATAATCATGAATCGTACTATTTTTTAAACCATCTGCGTTCAGCACATCAAGAATACGCTGATTGCCGAAAAACTCCTCCTGCGTATTCATCGCTTCATTCACACCATCGGTATACAAAAACAAAATATCTTTTTCTTTGAGAGTAGTTTCCATTACCATGTATTTCATATTTTCCATAGTAGCCAACACAAGTCCTGGTTTTGTTTTAAGCCAGGTAAATTCACCGTCCTCCTGTCTGATGACCGGGGGATTATGTCCTCCATTTACATAACTGAACTTTCCCGTATCAATCTCAAACAACCCCATAAAGGTGGTAACAAACATACTCGCGTCGTTGTTTTCACATAGTTGATTGTTCACCGAGTAAAAAATTTCGTCCAGGGATTTACCCATTTGAGCCTGGTTCTTGATCAGGGTTTTCACGATTACCATAAACAATGCCGCGGGTACACCTTTGCCTGATACATCAGCTATGACAACTGCGAGGGTCTTCTCGCCGATCAGGAAAAAGTCGTAGAAGTCCCCGCCAACCTCTTTCGCAGGATGCATTTCCGCATAGATATCGAATTCCTCCCGATCAGGAAAAGGAGGAAAAATAGAGGGCAGCATACTGGCTTGTATTTTAGTAGCAACGTTCAATTCCACGCCAATCCGCTCTTTTTCAGCGGTGATGTGTTTTATATCCTCAATCATCTGATTGAAGGTATTGGCAAGCATCTCAATCTCATCACCGGTTTTAACCACAAGCTGGTGGTTCAATTCGCCGCTACCTATGATTTTAGCGCCTTTACTCAGCATGATGATGGGAGCGGTAAGGCTGTCTGATAAGCGGATAGCCAAGAAAATGGTTATAAGCATAGAGAGGACGATAACCACTATCACCATCAGAACGATGATAAAAATAATATGGTTGATCTCGGTGTATGTGGTTTCGGAGAGGGATAAAATATCCTGCTGTATACTTTTGGCAGGAGCGATGATCTCCTCAATCGGGACAACCACGCCAAGACTCCAGTCAAGCACGGAAAGCGGGTGAAAGGCAACATATACCGCCTTTCCATCCAATTCCAGTTCCATGAGGCCGCTTTCGTGGTTCACCATTCGCCGGGCAAGTTCACGCGGTTCGGGATACTCACTGCCCAGATAATCCTTCCCGATGACAACGCCGTTTTCACCGATAATGATATCATCGGGTTTTGGCGTAAGGATCACATGCCCTTTTTCATTCAATAAAAAGGCATAACTGGTTTCACTGATTTTCGTGGAATCAATAATCTGGTTCACGGTTGTCGATAAACGGAACCCACTGCCGGCTACCCCCTTGAATACCCGTTCACCACTTGAAAGATCATAAAAAGGTATGGCACAGGAAATAGCGGCGCCCCGGCCTAAAGCATCGGCAAAAACATTGGTCCAAAAGATACCGTCCTTTTCTTTGGCTCCCCGGTACCAGTCCCGGGTCCTCGCATCGTAATTGTTCATATTGGGATGGGCGTTTCCCTGCACAATAATGGAATAACCGGCTTCGGCGCCGATATAATTTGCCCCAACCCCGATATCTATTACCGTAATCTGACGCAGAATATCCCCAATATTAGCCGCCAGATAGATTTCATTCCGAAAATCGGCGATAGAAACACCCGGGGCGGTAGCCACATGGGGAATGAGCATCCCTGCCTGCTCAGGATGTAAATAGTCAATGGCCTTGGGCGAATATTGGTTTTTATGGGTAAAGATATTAGTTGCGATAGCCGCTATCATTTTAGTCTGATTTTGAATGGCTCTGAGTTTTTCATCCGTAAGCGCGGCTTTATCCTGGGCAATGCCTATCAATTGCTGCTGCACCTGGGATACTAACGCCTTTTTACTATTCTCTGCAGCCGTATCCCCTAAATAGTCATTATGCACTAAGGTCATATTACGCATATAAAAAATACTCACCATAGCAGTAATACTGACGAGCAATACCACACCAAGGGATGTGGATAAAATTACCTGTAAAACCTTGCCTCTGATCTGCTTTGCCATGATACGTCTCCTTGTACGCTCTGTATGAACCTATATGGTAATAATTAAAGTATTCATACCGAGGGTTTCCCGATACTCAACAGTTTGTGCCATTTTTAGGATCATAGCAATACCCAGGATTTGATTTAATCCAGCTTCGGTATGCTTATTTTCGTAATAATATTCCACGGGGTTAAAATATTTACCGGAGCTGCGGATTCTCATGGTGATATGCTCCGGGGCAACCATGAGCCGTACATCCGTGTATTCGGTCTTATCTTTCCCGAGGGAATGTTCATTTATCATGATTATCATCTCCTCAATGGCAAGGCTGATGTGCATGGTATTTTTCATGGAGATATCATGTTCCTTGCAAAAATCAGTAATCTTGGTTGACGCAAAGTCTACATCTTCGGTGGTGTTTTTCACGGAAAAATCAATGATGGCGCTATGCTCAACGAGGGCGCTATCCAGTAAAAGGTACCGGGAAAGACGGGGATTCCGGGTGTGGGTCATGGTTATGGCCAGGAATGTTACGCCTAAGGTCGCCGCCTCAGTTACGATAAGGCTTATCCACACCGCATATACACCGGCCATGGAAAAAAGCAGCCAAGCCGGCAGAACCATAAACAAGACAAGGCGGGAAACAACGATTATATTGGCGATAGCGACCCGTCGGGTAGCGCTGAAATAATTGGCAATCATATTGTTAATGAAGGCAAGATTAAGGCTGGCGGCAAAAAATATAAGACCCATGCCGGTATGCCACCGGAGGGTATCATCGTTCAGCCCGAACAAGAGACTGATCGTATTATGGGCAAGGAGTATGCATACTGCACACAAGCCGATGATGATATTTCCCAGCCCCAATGCCTTTTTCAGGATAATACGAATGGTGCGGAAATCCTTCTCCCCAAAAGAAATACCCACCAGGGGAAGCACCGTCTGGGAGATACCGAGAATTACCGCCAATACAATATCGTTCACCGTATTGACCAGGGTATACGCGGGCAGATACATACCGGCCCCCATCCTGACAAAGAGCAGATTCACGCAGAAGATTTTAACCGCCTGGCAAATATTGTTCAAGGCAGAAGGACTTCCCGCCGGGATGACCGCGGAAATATAGGCGAACGCCCTGGCAGGCCATTTGAACTTGAGGGGCGAATTCTTACCCCCAAGGCGGCTTACCCCAAAGACAAAGGCCAGGGCCGCACTAGAGACCGAGGAAAGGGCCAGTCCGCCGGTACCCATATCAAGGAGGTTGATAAAAATTCCCATACCAATAATTTTCAGCACGCTCATTAAGAGCAGCATGGTCATGGCAAGCTTAGGCTTTCCGATTATTCGCAGATAATTGAGGGGTATGTATATGAGCAGCCATGCACTGCCACCCATGATACAAAACCGTATGTAATCGTATGCATAATCAAAATGAGCCGCATCCGCGCCGAGAAACCATACGATACGGTCCAGATTAAGCAGTCCCGTAACGGTCAGGATCACCCCAAGGCCGGCGGCAACGATGTAGGAAAGGGTATACACCTCAGCGCATCGATCTTTTTCGCCTCTGCCCAAGGCAATGCTGGAAATAATGGACGCCCCCACGCCAATAAGAGAGCCAATCGAGAAGTAACCCAGGGATATGGGCATAACCAGGGATATAACACTTAAGCCCGCACTGCCAAGGTTATGTCCAATAATCATACTATTAATAAAACCGCTGGACTGCATTCCCAGCATGGCAATAATGGAAGGAAACACATAGCGGTATATGAGCTTTCCAATGAAAATATCATTAGCTACCAAATCCTGTTCCGTAGCAGTATTATGCATCTTCCATATCCGTTTTAATCATATTGGCAATTTCGTTTATTTTTGGGCTGAATAATTTTATATGATCCCATTGGGGCAGGGTATCATACAGTTTTTGCATCAGGAGCGCGTCGCACCACGGCAACCAGTACGGCATTACTCCACCGAAAAAAAATCCCTGTTTCCGAAAGAACAGGGCAGCCGCGCCATTGTGCGGGTCACCCAGGGGAATATTCACCAACATACTGGTAAGATTATTGCTTTTCGCGTATGCTTCCAGCTTTTGTACCACCTGTTCTATGTCGGTTCCTATGGCGGTAAGGGTAACCGTCACAAGACGGGCTGTGGATATCCTGTCCTCGTTTAGGTGATATTCGGTCAAGGCGTCTTCTTCGGGGACCGTGTCGAGGGCCGCGGTGTATTCACGGGGATTAAGTCCCTTGAAGCAAAAGCTAATCTGTTCGCGGTAGATATGAGGCAGCCGGACTAAAAAAGAGTTGTCCCGCTGTTCAAGGTAACTTACCACACAGCTTACGCGTCCAGTTTGTCGCCGTTTATTTTCAAGTTTAAATATGTCCCCGGACACCATGTTCAGCTTCAAGGCAGTATCGCTAAAACCTGATGTGCTGCAGGACCTCTGAGCCAATTTATGAATAGTAACACATTCAGCAAAGATCGCATCATACTGCAGGAGCTTAAGGGCAGTGTTATGCAAATAGGCGGTCAATTGATTTACCAGATTAGTGTGGCGATATTCCGGCCTTACCATGAGCTGACCAAGCTCGAAAAGACAGGGATTTCCCGAAAGCGACACAATAGACACCATTCCCACTGCATTCTGGTCTTTATCAATCGCGATGAAAGGATAAATTGTACCTCTTTGTATTTTTTCCCACAAGGCTTCACTATTATACAAATATACTGTGGGATAGTTATCACCGTAAACACTTTTGACGAGAGCCTGCGTTTTATCTATGGTATGCTTATTTATCGGAGCAATGACGCAGTCATATTCAATCATGATACGCTGTTCTTCTTTTAATATAGTTGACAATATTCTCTACGATTACCAACTTTTTGAAATCACCTTCGGGGATTTCTTCTCCGAAAGCGTCCTCAAGCTCACAGATCATCTCGATAAAGTCAACCGACGCCATGAACAGATCGGCCAACAGGTTGGTTTCACCCTGTATGCGTTCTTTCGGTGTATCGGTGTACTTGCTGATTATGTCAACAACTTGCTCTATCACGATATTTCCTTTGTGTTTTCCTCATTACGTTTAATCTTGTTATTGGCCGTTTTTTCAAAAGGTATTTTTCTTATTTTGATTGCAACTACTTGTTTATATAACGGGAGACCCTCGTTTACTTTGGCTACCGCCTGTTTAAGATACTCCTTTATCGCAGCATCACTTTTACCCGCGAGTTCGCCGCCCTGCATGTTTGGGTAGATAACGGCGGTAACGATATTTTGTTCACCCCTGTCTCCGCCATATACCAAAACCTCCGCAATGGCGGATATTTCGGAAAGCGCCCGCTCAATCTCTTCAGGATAGACATTCTCCCCACCACTGCCGATAATGACGTTTTTCTTTCTGCCGTTGATGTATAAAAAGCCATCATCGTCCATAAACCCGAGGTCACCAGTTTTAAACCACCGCGCTGTTTCCAACGCTCCGGCTTCTCCGATCACCCGTTCTTCCACAAAGGCGGCGGCGGTTGCTTCAGGGTTTTTGTAATATCCCAGCATTACATTGTCGCCTTTTACCCAAATTTCCCCTGCAACTATCTTTACCTCACAACCAGGTATAACCTGTCCAACCGTATTTTTGTTCCGGGCATTCAGGAGCGTATATCTTGTGGTGGTAACGGTCGGGGCGGTTTCGGTTAATCCGTACCCCTGGCATAAGGCCACGCCGTATCTTTCAAATTCTTCTATCAGTTCAACCTTGAGGGGCGCACTGCCACTGAAAATCTTTTTTATATTGCCGCCGAAAGTTTCCCGCGCTTCTTCCCTGGTTAAGGGCGCGCCTTTTTTCTTTTCAGCGTCCTTTATGCGCCGGTGAATCCCATAGATGATTGCGGGAGCGAGAAACAGACTCTCAGGCTTAAAGAGCAGCAGATTTTTTGAAAAATATTTCAGGCTGTCGTTTATACAGATGATTACGCCGTAATTGAGCGCGGACATAAGTCCTCTTATACACTCGAAAGCATGATGATACGGAAGCGTTGAAAGCAATACGGTACGTTCGTCAAATTTTACAATACAGGCGGTACCATTTATAACGGCGGCTATGTTTTTGTGGGACAGCATAACCCCTTTTGAAAGTCCGGTGGTTCCCGATGTGAACAGGATACTTGCCAAGGCAGCCGGATCGATTTTTGCGTCAAGATACAAGCGGTTCCCGCCATCAAGCAGCGCTTGTCCTTGGGCAAGCACGGTACGGTAGGAAAGGATACCTTTGGCATCCGGTTCTTTCGAATCAAAGGATATGATCCATGCAATGGCGGGCAAGTTCAGGTTTTTAATGGTTCCTGCATAGCCTGCGGAACAGATAACCGCACCCACGTCTCCGGCTTCCAAAACATAGGCAAGTTCGGTTTCGTTCAAGTCGCGGCTGATTGGAACAACCACCCCAACGCCATTTATCACACTGAGGTATGCCACCACCCATTCATAGCGATTTTCGCTGAGTATGGCGATATGCTTTCCCTGAAGACCGAGGCCGGTAAGGGCGGTACCGAGACGGTCAACTTCACCGGCGTATTCCTCATAGGTAACTTCCCGAAAACTCCCGCTACCGGTCTTGATGCGGAAAGCGGTTCTATCTTTATAATCCGCCCTGCTTCTCGTTATCATGTCTTTCAGGTCGGTGATACTTTTGATGGTATCGTATTCTATATTCATAAACAGCCTCCGGTAACCATATCGTTCATGACCTTAATACGGCAGGTCGCAAAAATAGCCGGGCCGAGAGGTTCGCGTTGGCCGTAGCATCCGGTGAATCATACTCCGCAAGCTTGTTCACGGTCTGTCCCCCCAAAAACACCGCGTGATCGGTATTCTTCCAATGAATGAGATGCATGAATCCATTCTTGGACAGCTCCGCTTCCCAGCGGTCGTACTTGTCCCTAGCGGCCCCGGCGGCTTCTCCACCGGCGGCGCCCTCTTGTGCCTTTTGAGACAGGGCCTTGAGCAGGGCGGGATCTTTCGGAATGTTATTCAAAAGCTCCTCCGCTCCGGCCTTGCCGTCCATGAAAGCAGATTGGCAAGCTGCTGCTCCATAAGCTGTTTCAAGCCGTCAACTTTGGCCGTCTGCCGCCATCTTGCGGTCCTCTACCTTGGGCGGTTCCGCAGACTTCCTCGAAAAGTCCGCCATCACCCCCATGACCAAGGGCAAATTGACCTTTTTGACGCTCCCATGAGTTCAATATCCTATTCAATCTGAACCCGGTCGCCCTGTTTTTAGCTATGAACTTTTGACTGTTCTCTGAAGCCATTGCTCAACTTCCTCCGTTTTCTTCCGGCTTAGGTCTAAAATATCCTGTCCCCGGGAGCGCGGTCCGGTACTCTATTTTAAGGTTAATAGTTCCCGATGGTTTTATCAACCCCTCCGCCGGAGGCCCTGGTTGAACACCGCTTTCCACCGCGCCGACGGCAGCTTCACCGGCATTAACCGCCTCAAAGGACTGCAGATGGGTATCATAAAACTTGCAAAGCCGCTCCATCTCACGGGTCAGGGAGGCCATGTTCAGGGTGTATCCCCTTTCATTTTCCCGTCCATCTCGCCGCAGAGCGCAGATTCAGGTCGATAACCTTACTACCCGCCTCCGGCTCGTTTAAGGAAATCATCATATCCCGGATCGAATACCCCAAGGAGGGAACCAGTTTTGTTTCCCGGAACCAGGAGATAAACATCACCGGATCGTTAATGGTTCAGGAGACAGCATGGCAAGAGGCCGTTCCATCATCATGTCGTACACCATTCCCCTTCAAAATACCGAAAAAGCCAGCACCTTCCGGCAAACTCCTCTATTGAATATCAAAGATATCATCTAAGCCGGTAATTTCAAAAACCTCAAGGATGGTTTCACCCACATTACACAGCGAAAATGAGCCGTCGAGAGCCGTGAGCTTCTTCTGTGCGGAAATAAGGACCCGCAGCCCGGCAGAAGCCAGATAGGTTACCCCCTGAAAATCCATCACCAGCCTTGTAGATTCGTCGATGGCGGCATCTACCGCTTTGCCAAATTCTTCAGCCGTGGCAGCGCTCAACTTACCGCTAATCCTAAGGGTAATCGTATTATCTGTTTGTATTTTACTAATTTCCATATTTGAGTCTCCTTGGATTGAATATACCAAAGATTGCCGGAGATTAGCAATCGGTGGACTTGTAATAATATACCGTTTTGGTGGTAATATATGGGGATGGAACCTATGCAACAAAAATTCGAGTCGGTTTTAGAAGACCTGTTGGATTATTATGGCAATTTTGCGCAGGAAAACCCTATCGCGGCAATGATACAGGCCGCCGGGGAGTGGGCGGGGCTTGCTAGGCAGGTAAGGCCTTTATCCGATGACTGTTTAGCGGATATTGCGGCAGCCGGCGATACACCCCCGGCTCAGGGGCTTGTTTTTCCAGGACAAGGCGAATAAAGACTGCCATGATTAGCAACAGTACGAGGAACTCCTGGCTGAACGAAGTATACTTGCAGTTTAGGGATAAAATATACCGTTATTGCTACCGGAAGTTGAATTCCAGGGAAGAAGCCGAGGATTTAGTGTCGAAGGTATTTCTGGAAGTCACCCGGTGCGTGGATAGTTTTGATAAAAACAAGGCTTCCGAATCAACCTGGATATACACCATCTGCCGGAATTTGCTGAACCGGTATTTGCGGGACGGCTATACCCACCGGCGTATTATCCCAATTGCCGCAGAGGATCCAGAAGACTATGGCGCTGAAGCGGAAGAAATTGAACGGTATATCCAGGCGGATGAGCTGGCCAGCGGTCTGGCCCAATTAAGCGAAGATAAGCGGAATATCGTCATCCTCAGCTTCTATCACGGCCTGGCCCCCGGGGAAATTGCCGAAAGGCTGGGACTGAGTTATACGAATATATGCGTCCTCAAGTCCCGGGCGCTTAAAGAATTGAAAGCAACCCTGGCGAGATAAGAGCGTCTATGTCAACTACACCCATGCCTAACTTCAATTCGGAAAATACATTTCTGTAACTTTTCTAAGTCATTTATTTATAAAATACATAGGGGACGCTGGTCATTAACGAGGCCATCTGCCAGAAGCTCGGCCGTGCCATAGAAGGCTTGCACCGTTCAATGCTGGTGCGGTGCCCACGGCGACGAAGTAGTGTGCATGATTATGTAGATGTCGGAACAACCGGCGTCGGGGTTCGGCGCTTCGATACAAAAGCGGTGCATGGGTTGAAGATCACGCGGGCAGAGCAAGATGAAGCGCGAGCGCAGGAATTTAAGCGGGAATTCGAATGACTACGACAGAAATTTGAGGCATAAGGCCATGGTAAAAAATAAACAAATAAACAATAAGAGGTTGACAAGGGGATCAGGGTATGCTAATCTTAAAAGAAGCAACCCTTATCATGATGTAGGGTTGTTGCTTTAGAAGAGGAGACGGGTATGATACGATTTGAAGGCATCACCAAACGATACGATCGGCAGGCGGTTGTTTCAAACATCACCTTTGAGGTGGCAAAAGGAGACCTGGTGGTCTTGATTGGCCCCAGCGGATGCGGAAAGACGACCCTGTTAAAAATCATCAATCGTCTGATTAAGCCCAGCGCGGGCAATGTTTCTATCAACGGCGCAAGTATTTTTGACCAGGATGAAATCAAGCTGCGGCGGAATATTGGCTATGTCATTCAGCAAACCGGTCTGTTTCCACACATGACGGTCCGGGAAAACATCGAAATTGTACCCCGGCTTCAGAAAAAAAACAAGGAGGATATTGCACAAAAAAGCATTGAGCTCATGCGGATGGTCGGACTTAATCCTGAGCAATTTCTTGACCGCTACCCATCACAGCTTTCCGGGGGACAGCAGCAGCGAATCGGTGTGGCCCGGGCCTTTGCCTGTGATCCTGATATTATCCTTATGGATGAACCCTTTTCCGCCCTTGATCCGATAACGAGACTCCAATTGCAGGATGAACTGGTGGCTTTGCAGGCAACGGTACGGAAAACGATTGTGTTTGTGACCCATGACATGGATGAGGCCATTAAAATAGCGGACAAGATCTGCATCATCCATGGGGGCGGCATCGCACAATATGACACGGTGGAGGAAATCATGAAAAATCCGGCAAACGGGTTTGTTGCCGAATTTATCGGCAGAAACCGAATTTGGTCTTCTCCGGAATTTATCCGCGCCAAGGATATTATGATCCAGGACCCCGTTTGTGCGTCAATTGATACAACGGTCCTGCGCTGTATCGAAAAGATGCGTATGCACCAGGTAGACAGCCTTTTGATTACCGATAAGGATGACCGTCTCCTGGGAATTATTACGGCAAAGGCGGCTCAAATCAAAACCGATAAGAGTGTTCCGGTTTCTACCATCCTCTGTGATGAATTTGAGAAAGTATTTCCTGAACAAAACATTGTTGAAATACTGCATAGTATCAACCGCAGCGGACTTTCGGCTATTCCGGTTATTAACGAACACAACACCGTGCAGGGATTGATTACGAAAAGCAGTCTGTTGACGACCCTCAGTCAACAATACCTGGATACTCAGGAGGTAGTATAGATGCATTTTTTTACCTACATTTCAAAAAACATAGGAGATATTCTGCTCAGGACCCTTGAGCATATTCAATTAACCCTATTCTCTATCGGCATCGCAGTACTTATCGGTGTTCCGCTGGGTATTTTGATTAGCTACATAGTACAACTTAAAAAGCCGGTGTTGGGTTTTGCCAATGTGATGCAAGCGGTACCGAGTATTGCCCTGCTGGGCTTCTTGGTGCCTTTCTTGGGAATTGGTGAAAAGCCTGCGGTATTTATGGTGGTAGTCTATTCCCTGTTGCCGATTATCAAAAACACCGTTACCGGCCTTGCCGGTATCAATCCGCAAACCCTGGAAGCCGCGAAAGGGATTGGGATGACACGATTTCAAATCCTGGCAAAGATCAAGCTCCCCTTAGCGCTGCCAGTTATTATGGCAGGTATACGGATTTCCGCGGTTACTTCCGTCGGCCTGGTAACCTTAGCCGCGTTCATAGGGGCAGCGGGGTTGGGCTATTTGATTTATTCAGGGATCCGAACGGTCAATACCTATCAGATCCTGGCGGGGGCAGCGCCGGCCTGTATGTTGGCCCTGTTCGTAGACTTTGCCGCCGCGCTCGTGGAGAAAGCGGTAACACCGGTATGCTTTAAGGAAATCAAAAAGCGCCGGGTACAGGCATAAGATGTTATATAGGAGCTTTATGATGAAGAAAATTTTCACCCTATCGGTTGCCATGGTTATTATGGCAGTATTGTGGTCAGGCTGTAATGGAGCAGGCAAAAAATCCATAGTGGTCGGCGCCAAAGATTTTACCGAACAGGACATCCTCGGTAATATGCTCAAGCTTTTGATAACAGCGAAGACCGATATTCCCGTGGAATATAAGCATGAGATGAGTTCTAACGTGGTATTTGCCGCAATAAAAAGCGGTGATATCGATGTGTATATGGACTATACCGGTACTGTTTACGGCAATTATTTAGGGTATTCAGAGATTAAACCCGCCGAAGAAGTGTACGCTATTGCGGTGAAGGAGTTTAAAGCACGATACAATCTGCTGATGCTTAAGCCCCTGGGATTTAACAACACCTACACCCTGTCCGTGCGAACCGATACTGCTGAGAAATACGGATTGCAAACCTACAGTGATTTGGCAAAAGCGTCATCGGAACTTATCCTGGGCGCCACCTTTGAAGTGTTGAACCGAAACGACGGTATTCCAAACTTGAAAAAGGTCTACAACCTGTCGTTTAAAGCAGAAAAGGCAATTGACGGCACCCTGCGCTATACGGCCATGGAACATGACGATATTCAAGTTACCGACGCGTTCTCCACCGACGGGATGCTGATACAGTATAACCTGGTAGTCCTTGAGGATGATCAGCACTTTTTCCCCCCCTACTATGCTGTCCCGGTCATTCGGGAAGCAACCGCAAAGAAATATCCCGAATTACTCCCCTTATTGGATACGCTGACCAATGTTCTGGATGATAATACGATGCGAGGATTGAACTATCAGGTCGATGTTTTGAAGGTAAATCCAGCAGAGGTCGCACGGGAGTTCTTACAAGGCAAAGGGCTTATATAGTAATTTACACCACCCTACACCCCCATGTGGGGGTGCTGGGCAGTACTAAAGCCGGACACGACGATGGAAACCTGGCGCAATACGTTTGAAATATTGTTCGGTTTCTGAAATTTCCCCCTGTAACGGCGCTGAAGAAAATAACCAGTATCAAAAGCGCGATGTAAATACCATAGTTTTTGACGATACTAAGGGCCTTTGCTTTTGTTGAATCGGATTGTACCGCTCCACGCATGCCGCTCCCTCCTTTTCTGTTTTAGAGGCGTAACTCCTGATCAAAGTCTTTCCTTGCGAGTTCGCCGGTCAGTCTGCCTTCCGCAAGCACGATAATCCGGTCCGCCATTCCCATGAGTTCTTCCATTTCAGAAGAAATCATCAGGATCGTTTTGCCCGCTTCAACCAGCTCGTTGACCAGCTTGATCTTTTGCAGGAGGCCCGGGGTCTTGTAAAAGGCCGCGCTTGACCGTGGGAGCGGAGACCGGCATACTGAACCCCGGAGATTTCATAATGACAGCTCTACTCGAAGTGATACGCCCGGAGGTCCAGACCCCGGACCAGTTCCCCTAGGCAGATGACGCGGATACGGCAGACCAGGCTGCCGAACATATCCAGTTTATCCTGGCGGCCTTAGCCGAAACCGAAGCCTATGCCGCTCGACCGGATGCAGTTTTGCTTACCGAAGAAGAGTTTTGGCGTATCATTGAGGAACGATTGTGAACTACCGGCTCTCCTATACCCAGTATGCTCTGGACGGATATAGAGGGGTTGTCCCGATTTTATGCTAAGACACCGGTGCGCTTCTTTTCCATCCTGAAACAGCGGATTGAGACGTTGCAGAGCAATCCGTATCAGTATCCGGTCTACCTGGAGAATCCGGCGTACCGGAAGCTGGTAGTGTCCAGTTAGCCGCAATAAACCCCTAAACGTTATTGGCTATAAAAAAACTAAAATGGAATATCATTGGTAAAACCAGCATCTGTTTTTTTCTTTTGCCCAACAGCACTTTTTTTATTTAGTTCTGTAAGCATTTATACGCATAATGCCTGTGGATATATGGAATGTCTCACTCAATATCGTATACGGAAAAAAAAGTTTATCTAAAAATAAAATAGAAAAAATAAAGACTTTTTAATTGCATGTTCTTATCTATTTACGAACCAGATTATCAAAATTTTTTGGAAATATAAAAAATTATGAAAGAGCTGACTCTTCTCTTTATCTACGGCACCCGTCCTGAAGCTATCAAAATGGCCCCACTCGTCAAGGAATTCCAGAAATACCCTGACGTGTTTGACATGAAAGTTTGTCTTACCGGTCAACTCCGGCAGATGTTTGACCAGATAAACATCTTTTTCGGTATAACCGGCGACTATGACCTCAACCTGAATACCTTACCGCCGTATCTACGTTACCAGTAATGGATATGCCAAACGCTGAATACTTTACGGATTGCTTCGTGAATATCCCCAGTAGCGTAAGGGCGTAGAAACGGCGCGTGAATCTGGTCTTGGCTCGATAGACTCGTCAGTTTTACACTCAGTATAAGGAGACAGGTCATGACGGAAGATATGCTCGAAGAAGTTCAGGAAGAGGATGTCGCGGGGAAAATCGCGTGGTATAAACAGCGGGTGCTTGAGGGGAAGGACGCCTTTATCCGCTGTTTGGAGGAACTGGGCTATATGGTTGAGGTTTGGGAAGAGCCAATTACGATAACGGAAGGCTTGAGCGGGCCGTATGCGTCGCTTGAGTATCTGATTACCTCTTCACGGGAAGGACGAACTGGACGGCGCTAAACTGCGGCTTTCACCGAAAGGCGTCTGGGTGGCTGGGGACGCAGGGAATGATCATGCTGTATGGAAACGTTGGGGAAGAATATATCGGCTATTTCCGGGCAGATGGGTTGTTCAGCCGAGATCATAAAGACCCTCATTACGGGGGTATCATGGAAGACGGCTGGTATTGGGATGATCAGGGTCTGGGTACTCGCGCTGAAAAATTGTCCCGCGATA